>SKGV01000043.1 GCA_007117275.1 Methylophaga sp. | reverse complement strand
TCGGGCAATTGGCGCCAACGCCGCTTCAAAACTCAACGCTTTGGGCCGAAATACTCCACATCAATCTCAGTGCACCCATCATGCTCACGCGTAGCTGCTTAGCGCTACTGGAGCGCACTGGTAACAGCGTCATTATATTCACCAGCGACGCAATGCAGGCAAAGGCATATTGGGGTGCTTATGGCATTGCCAAGGCCGGCATCGACTGCTTTGCCAAGCAACTTGCAGACGAACAGGCGGCCTCAGCTCAGATCAAGGTCTGTAGTTTTGATCCAGGACGGGTTAATACCCAATTTCTCAAGCGTGCTTATCCCGCACTTGATCCTTCAGATTTACCAAAGGCAGAAGCTATTGCTCCAGATTACCTGGAGATTATTCACGCTTCACATGCAGCGGTGCATGGCAAGCAACTGCGACACCGTGTCAAACACTCGTTATTCGCCACAGAGTAATACGCATCGCATCGATGTAAACATGATCACTGGGCGAGTGATTGAAATAGTTGCCTTGCCAGTCACAACAGCAAGCACCGTGCAGTTACCGACCGGCTCGGCTATGTTAATGGTCGTGCTGGAGCGGCTGACTTACTTGGTTTTATGGCCGCGTATCCGAGGGCGTTTACCGGCAGTAGCGGCCGCCCACGGTGATTTATCTGTCTGTGGTTTACGCTTGTCAGGACTTGAAGTGGTTTTAATGGGCCGCGACTTATCAGCTCGCTTAGCCACTGATTTGTTGCCAGCACCGTCGGTGCTGGCTACGTTTAAACCTGCTTCCTGATACAAGTTTTCCAGATCACGTCCTTCCAGCATCATCCAGCGCCCGGGCTTTAGCTTGTTGGGCATAATCACCGGACCATAACGCAGTCGAGTCAATCGGCTGACTTGCACTCCCTGACTTTCCCATAAGCGCCGGACTTCCCGGTTACGACCTTCCTGAATCACCACATGAAACCAAGAATTTGCACCCTCACCACCTGCAGCTTGTATATCAGAAAAGCGCGCTTCACCATCTTCAAGCATGACGCCATCTCTCAATCGCTGCATCATCTCCGAACCGACATCACCGAGCACACGCACGGCATACTCTCGATCCATCTGATTGGATGGATGCATCAGATGATTGGCCAACTCACCGTCGGTCGTCAGGATAAGCAAGCCACTGGTATTGATATCAAGTCGCCCGACACTGACCCACCGGCCTTCAGCCGGTGCAGGCAGCGATTTGAATATAGTGCGCCGACCTTCTGGATCTTGGCGGGTGCATACTTCACCTACGGGCTTGTGATAGAGAATCACTTGCTTGGGTTGTTGCCACAGTCGCTTGGCAGAGAGCGGCTTACCATCTAGTTTCAGTGAGGCACTGGCATCAATTTGTGCGCCCAGTGTTGCGACTTCACCATTGACCGTGACTCTGCCTTCACTAATCCATGTTTCCAGTTGTCGGCGTGAACCATAGCCAGCTCTGGCCAGGACCTTTTGTATACGTTCAGACATACTATTGGCCTTATTTATAACTCAAACCCATTGCAGATCTGACATCGGCAAGCGTCTCTTGGGCCACTTCACGTGCCGCGGCATTACCATCGTCAATAATTCGTCGCACATCTTCTGGATGCTGACGAAAATCCTCGGCGCGAGCACGAATCGGTTTCAGTTCAGCACTGACCGCGTCGATCAGTGGCCCTTTGCAGTCCAGACAGCCAATACCTGCGGTCCGGCAGCCTTGCTGAACCCATTGTTTTTGATCGTCGGTTGCGTAGACTTCATGCAACTGCCATACCGGACATTTTTCCGGATCACCGGGATCAGTTCTTCTGACCCGGTTTGGATCAGTGGGCATACGTTTAATTTTTTCGGCCAGACTCTGTTCCGGCTCTCTCAAAGAAATTGTGTTGCCGTAGGATTTGGACATTTTTTGGCCATCAAGTCCCGGCATTTTAGAAGCAGGTGTCAGCAATGCCTGTGGCTCGGGCAAAATCACTTTACCTCCGCCTTCCAGAAAACCAAACAAACGCTCGGTATCGCCCAGCGCAAGATTCTGCTGATTTTTCAATAACTCACGTGCTTTTTGCAACGCGTCACTATCACCCTGCTCTTGATAGGCTTTGCGCAATGTGTTGTAGAGCTTGGCATTTTTCTTACCCATCTTGGCAATTGCAGCCACTGCTTTTTCTTCAAAATCTGGCTCGCGGCCATAGATATGATTAAAACGCCTTGCAACCTCACGGGTCAGCTCAACATGTACCACCTGATCTTCGCCGACAGGAACTTGGCCGGCTCTATAGATCAAAATATCGGCACTTTGCAGCAAGGGATATCCCAAAAAGCCATAGGTGGACAGATCTTTTTCTTTAAGTCGCTCCTGTTGATCTTTATAGGTAGGCACCCTCTCCAACCACGATAGTGGGGTTATCATCGACAGCAAGAGATGTAGCTCGGCATGCTCTGGCACTTTGGATTGTAAAAACAGTGAAGCCGACGACGGCTCAATACCTGCCGCCAGCCAGTCAATCACCATTTCCCAGACGCTGTCTTCAATGATTCGGCTATCTTCGTAGTGTGTTGTCAATGCATGCCAGTCTGCAACGAAGAAAAAGCAGTCAAACTCATGCTGCAGCTTGATCCAGTTTTTCAGCACGCCATGATAATGCCCCAGGTGCAATTGCCCGGTTGGGCGCATCCCGGAAACAATCCGTCGTGACTGGTAGGCTACGGTATCCAAATTCTTGCTCCTGAATAATTCAGTCAATTAAAACAATCGGTTGCGCAGTACAAACATCTGCTCAATGTGGATTGACAGTGCACCGGCCAGCATCGCCAGGATCATCTGCAACAAGGGCATAAGAATCAGCCCAAGAATGCCAAAAAACAACAGGCCTAACAGAATAAAAAAGCCATAGGGCTCAACTCGGCTGAGCTGCCATGACCAGCGGCCAGGCAAAATACTCATCAACACCCGCCCGCCATCCAGTGGTGGAATCGGCAGCAGGTTAAGCAGCATCAAGATAGCATTGATCCAGACGCCGGCGATGCCCATGTACAACATTGGCTCCCCCACTGTGACACCATTATTAGCCATCATCAGGCCAGCTTTGGCAATCACAGCCCAGACGATGCCCATGACTAAATTAGCTCCCGGCCCTGCCAGTGCGACCCAGGCCATATCCTGCTTGGGTGAGCGAAGATTTTGTGCGGTCACTGGTACCGGTTTGGCCCAGCCAAAAATAAAGCCGCCAATCATTAACAACACGCCGGGGATCAACAATGTACCCACTGGATCGACATGCTTGACTGGATTCAGCGTCAATCGCCCCATCATTTGCGCTGTACGATCACCAAGCTTGAGCGCTGCCCAACCATGTGCCACCTCATGCAGCGTGATGGCAAAAATAACTGGAATCGACCAGATAATAAACTTCTGAACCAGGGTAAATTCAGCCATGTAACGTTTCTACCCCACCCATGTATGGGACTAGAACCTTAGGCACTCTGACACTGCCATCGGCTTGCTGGAAATTCTCCAGAATTGCCAACAGCGTCCTACCCACCGCCAGGCCTGAGCCATTGAGCGTGTGCAGCAATTCTGGCTTGCCTGTGTCCGGATTTCGCCATCTAGCCAGCATGCGACGTGCCTGAAAATCACCAAAGTTAGAACAGGAAGATATTTCTCGATAGGTGCCCTGACTTGGCAGCCAAACCTCAAGATCGTATGTCTTGGTTGATGCAAAGCCCATATCGCCTGTGCACAAGAGCATTTTTCGATATGGCAGTTCCAGACGCTGAAGAATCGACTCGGCATGACCGGTCAGCGCTTCATGGGCTGCCTCCGAATCACTAGCAGGTACCAGCTGAACCAGCTCGACTTTTTCGAACTGGTGTTGTCTTATCAAGCCACGCACGTCACGCCCGTGAGATCCGGCTTCACTCCTAAAACACGGTGTATGTGCAACAAATTTGATCGGTAATGCTGATGCCTCCTGAATGGACTCACGCAGCAAATTGGTCACTGGCACTTCGGCGGTTGGGATCAGATACAGTTGACCGTCGTCGACAGCAAACAAGTCTTCGGCAAACTTGGGCAGTTGTCCTGTGCCTCTCAAGGCATCAGCGTTGACCAAATAGGGCACGTAGGTTTCGATATAACCATGTTCCTGTGTATGCACATCAAGCATGAATTGAATCAGCGCTCGCTGCAGTCTTGCCAGGCTGCCAGTCAAACAAACAAATCGAGCACGACTGATACGTGCTGCCGCCTCAAAGTCCATTTGCTGCAGATCGTTACCAATGTCCACATGATCTTTCACAGGGAAATCAAATGTTGGTGGTGTGCCCCAACGAGCGATTTCCTGATTATCCGCCTCATCCTTGCCACTGGGCACTGAAGGCTGAGGAATATTAGGTATTTCCATTGCCAGAGCATTAAGCTTGGCTAACACATCATCGAGTCTGGCCTCTGCGGCTTTGTGCTTATCCGCAAGGTCATCCATTTCCGCCAACAGTGGCGTGATATCCTGTCCAGACGCTTTGGCTTTACCAATTTGCTTGGAACGGCTGTTTCTTTCAGTCTGTAATGCCTGGGCATCCAGTTGCGCCTGTCTACGCTCCTCTTCCAGCGAACTCAATAATTGAAGATCCAGCTCAAAATTGCGCCGGGCAAGCTGTGCTGAAAGTGAATCAACATCAGCTCTGAGTAGTTTCGGATCAAGCATAAATTCAAATTCCAGTACTGGCTGGCCACTGTACAATAGTGTCAGATTTGACCAGTTGTTCGATATGATTCAATAGGTTGGCTATTTTTTCCGGACTGTCGAAGAACTCAATCACCAGCGGCAAGTGGGACGAAAGATCCAGCAACGAAGCCTTGTGAATATGGCCATCACTACCAAGCCCTGCGACACCGCGAAATACGCTGAAGCCACGCACTTCCTGTTGCTGCAACCATTCGATCAACTGACTGACATCATCGCGGCCCTCAACCAGGTATAGACGCACCATAGTCACGGCTTGATGGCTCATACCTGTCTCCCCAGGCCCATACCCAGCCATGCCGCACATAAACACAAGGCTACACTCAGCACAATATTTAATGCGGCTTTAATCAGATAACCCTCTTCGATCAACAGCAGGGTTTCGATTGAAAAGGTTGAGAAGGTCGTAAAAGCCCCAATAAGTCCAACGGTAAGACCCAGCCGCCACTCAACGCTCAGCATGAGTTTTTCCAATAGCACGACAAACACTACCCCCAGCACAAAAGAGCCGAGCACGTTGATTGCCATAGTGCCGTATGGAAAGTCATTGCCAGTCAGGCGATAGACCCCATTAGACATCAGAAAACGTAATACTGCGCCCATCGCACCACCTGCTGCGATGGCTAGTAGCTGAGACAAAGTCAGAACCCGCTTGTGTAAAAAAAAACATAGTTTACCCTATCTGTGAACGGCGCTCACACTGAGCAATCAGCCATTCACTCAGACATTTGCATCATTGACGATTACAGCATGCCTTTATCGTATCGTTCGACCATTTTATCCAGCGATATTGGCTTGATTTTATGGGCATGGCCAGCACTGCCAAAAGACTGATAACGCGCTTCACAAATCATCTGCATAGCCGCTGTCGCTGCCTTGAGAAATTTTCTTGGATCAAAGATGGCGGCATTTTTTTCATCTGCGAGAAATTGTCGAATGGATCCGGTGGAAGCCATGCGTAAATCAGTATCAATATTGACTTTGCGAACGCCATATTTGATACCCTCCACCACCTCATCGACTGGCACCCCATAGGTTTGACTGATATCACCGCCATAACGGTTGATAATTGCCAACCAATCTTGCGGTACCGAACTGGAGCCATGCATGACAAAATGCACATTGGGTAATTTGTGCTGCAACTTTTCGAGATGACTGATGGCCAGCACATCACCACTGGGGGGCTGCGAAAATTTATAGGCCCCATGACTGGTACCAATGGCAACCGCCAGCGCATCAACATGCGTCAACTTGATGAATTCGACCGCCTCGTCGGGGTCCGTCAGAAGTTGACCGTGATCCAGGGTTCCTTGCGCACCATGACCATCTTCTTCACCCATCTTGCCAGTTTCCAGCGAACCCAGACACCCCAGCTCACCCTCAACGCTAACGCCGCAGGCATGTGCCATATCGACCACGGTTCGCGTCACACTCGCGTTGTAGTCAAATGACGCCGGTGTTTTCATATCTTCCAGCAAGGAACCGTCCATCATCACTGAGCTGAAACCAGATTGAATAGCCCGCGCACAAATAGCCGGTGATGCACCGTGATCCTGATGCATGACCACCGGAATATGCGGGTATTGTTCAATGGCCGCCAGAATAAGATGACGCAGGAACGGTTCACCTGCATACTGGCGTGCGCCGACTGAGCCTTGCATGATGACGGGACTATCGACTGCATTCGCCGCCTGCATGATCGCCTGCACCTGTTCAAGGTTGTTGACATTGAATGCCGGAATAGCAAACTCATGCTCCGCCGCATAATCCAGTAATTGTCGCAGAGATACTAAGGCCATGATTTATTTCTCCCGTTGGTCTTTTGAGCTTGCATAGTGTCCCACTCGGATGATCTTCATGCCGTTGGTGCTTCCCTGAGTCTCGATATCACCCTTGGTCAAAAGCACAATATCACCATCGCTGACCACGCCTCTTCGTTTAAGCTCATCGACCATTTCGATGTTGGCGAGTGTATGGTCAGTATGCTCGAGCACAAAATCAACCGGATACACACCGCGGTACAAGGTGACTCGGCGACTGGTCGAGGTATGTGGTGTCAACGCAAAAATAGGAATGCCTGAACTGATTCTGGACATCCATAATGGCGTAGAACCCGAATCCGTGAGTGCCGCAATCGCCTTCACATCCAGATGATTTGCCGTGTACATCGCCGCCATCGCAATAGCCTCGTCAATACGCTCGAATTGGGAGTCAATTCGATGACGTGACACCCGAATCTCGCGTTGCTGTTCAGCTTGCAGGCAAACGCGGTCCATGGCTTGGATCACTTTCACCGGGTTGTTACCTACGGCCGTTTCGCCCGAAAGCATGACCGCATCGGTGCCATCCAGCACTGCATTGGCCACATCAAACACTTCTGCTCGGGTCGGAATGGAATTAGTGATCATCGACTCCATCATCTGCGTGGCAATGATAGTCACCCTGTTCATGCGTCGAGCCATGGCAATGCTGCTTTTTTGAATAGGTGGCAATGCAGCGTCACCAATTTCAACCCCCAGATCACCCCGCGCCACCATGATACCCTCCGATGCCTGGATGATTGCCTCAAGTTGGGTCACCGCTTCCGCACGTTCAATCTTGGCAATAATGCCAGCATGGCCACCGGCATCTCGCAATAACTTGCGGGCTAACATTACATCCTCAGCGCTGCGCGGAAATGACACTGCCAGATAGTCGGCCTGAATGCTCGCTGCAATGCTGATATCTGCAATATCTTTATCAGTTAAAGCAGCAGCTGACAAACCGCCACCCTGACGATTAATGCCCTTATTATTAGAGAGCTGCCCACCCACTAACACACGGCAATGGATGGCTTTATCGACAACCGACTTCACCCACAGCACAATCCGGCCATCATCAAGTAACAGCGTATCGCCCCTATTGAGTTCATAAGGTAACGATTTGTAATCAATGCCTACGCGCTCGCTGTCACCTTCATGTTCGGCTAAGTCGGCATCGAGGATGAAATGCGCGTTTTCTTCGAGAAATATCGCACCGTCCTTAAACCTGGAGATGCGGATTTTGGGCCCCTGCAGATCGACCAGCACACCCACTTGCCGACCTAGTGCCTCAGCACGCTCACGCACTAGCTGCGCCATCTCAATGTGTTTCTGAGCAGCACCATGCGAAAAGTTCAATCGCACTACATCAAGTCCTGCTTTTATCATCGCATCCAGAATGTTGGGGTCATCTGTTGACGGCCCCAAGGTGGCGACAATTTTTGTTCTGCGCCTTGCCAAGCTAGAACTCCCTCAGGATGTTTGAGCAGCCCGTTGTTCAAGTATTTCGACAGCCGGTAACTTTTTGCCTTCCAGAAATTCAAGAAACGCACCGCCGCCCGTGGAAATATATGAAATATCGTCACAAATTTTGAATTTTGATACCGCGGCGAGTGTGTCGCCGCCTCCGGCAATAGAGAAAGCGTCTGACTCAGCAATCGCCATGGCGATTTCCTTTGTGCCTTCTGAGAACTGGCTAAATTCGAACACGCCCACCGGCCCATTCCAAACAATCGTTCCGGCAGTTTTTAAAATTTCAGTCAACTCTGCTGCAGATTTTGGCCCGATATCAAAAATCATGTCATCGTTGGCTACGTTGCCAACGGACTTTAATTCAGCTTCAGCATTCTCAGCAAAATGCTTGCCGCAGACCACATCCATCGGTACCGGAATATCTGCGCCACGTTGTTTGGCGTCGGCTGTTAAACGACGACATGTGTCAAGCAAGTCTTTTTCGTAGAGTGACTCACCCACATTGAAACCCGCTGCCGCGATGAATGTATTGGCAATGCCGCCACCGACAATTAACTGATCAACCTTCTCTGCCAAAGCTTCCAGCACCTGCAACTTAGTTGAAACCTTGGAGCCCCCAACGATTGCAACCATTGGTCGAGCGGGATTATCCAGCGCTTTAGACAAGGCCTCCAACTCTGCTGCCAATAAAGGTCCAGCACAGGCAATCGGGGCATATTTGGCAATGCCATGCGTTGACGCCTGTGCCCGATGGGCTGTTCCAAAGGCATCCATAACAAACACATCACACATCTGTGCCATTCGGCGCGCCAGCGAATCGTTATTGGCTTTTTCGCCGATATTAAAGCGAACATTCTCACAAATCACCACTTCACCTTGCTCCACGGGAATGAACTCAGGTTCCAGCCAGTTTTGCTCGAGCCTGACGGGCTGCTCCAACAAAGCAGATAGGTAATTGGCGACCGGCGCCAGAGAATACTTGTGTTCGTATTCGCCCTCGGTTGGGCGACCGAGATGCGACATCACCATCACCCTGGCGCCTTTTTCAAGGGCCAGCTTGATGGTAGGCAGCGAGGCATGGATACGGGTACCATCCGCGACAACACCTGATTTGAGTGGCACATTCAGATCCTGACGAATCAGCACCCTTTTATCCCTCAAATCCAGATCTGCCATCTTGATTACCGACATGATGTCCCCTTATTGCAACGGTTATTTGTGTGAACACTCGGCTGATTATAACGCTGCACCAACAAAAAAGGCTTCCCCTGAGGAGAAGCCTTTATTGACGACTCGTGTTGCTTAGTTAGCGACATGCTCGACCAAGCGCATCATATTGCAGGTATAACCATACTCGTTATCGTACCAGGCAACGACTTTAACAAAGCTACCATCCAACGCAATCCCCGCACCAGCATCAAACGTTGAAGGCGCTGTATGACCACGAAAATCGGTGGAAACCACACTGTCTTCAGTGTAGCCGAGCACATTTTTGAGGTCACCTTCGGCGGCTTTTTTCATCGCTGCACAGATAGCTTCGTAACTGGTTTCACTCGCCAGTTCAACCGTCAGATCAACCACAGAGACATCCGAGGTTGGCACCCGAAATGCCATACCGGTTAATTTGCCATTTAATGCCGGCAGCACTTTGCCGACCGCTTTCGCAGCGCCGGTCGACGATGGAATAATATTTTCCAGAATACCGCGACCACCACGCCAATCTTTCATTGATGGGCCGTCAACCGTTTTCTGTGATGCTGTGGCGGCATGGACTGTGGTCATCAGACCACGTTTGATACCAAACTGATCGTGTAATACTTTTGCCACAGGTGCCAGCGCATTAGTGGTGCAAGAAGCGGCCGAAACAATTGCCTCACCCGCATAGCTCTGATGGTTGACACCATAGACAAACATTGGCGTGTCATCTTTTGATGGCGCTGATTGCACTACTTTTTTAGCCCCAGCCAGGATATGCGCCTGACACGACTGTTCGGTGAGGAAAAAGCCGGTGCACTCAATCACAATATCAACCGCCACTTCATCCCATTTCAGGTTGGCAGGGTCTCGCTCGGCAGTGACACGAATGGTTTTGCCATTCACGTCCAGATGACCATTTCTGACTTCGACATGGCCCTCAAACGGACCATGCACAGAATCATATTTAAGCATGTAGGCCAGATAGTCGGGTTCGAGCAGGTCGTTGATTGCCACCACCTCTATGTTGGTGAAATCACTGATCGCCGCACGCAATGCCATTCGGCCAATTCGACCAAAGCCGTTAATGCCAACCTTGATAGTCATCTCTTGTCCTCATTTTCGGAGTCAGTCTGATCATTGACGCCTGTTAAACACATCAACGTTATCAGCATAACGTATCTATCGCAAAAAAATGACCAGTGGGCTTTCACCCACTGGTCATAGTTCACTACAAACCTATCAAATCTGCGATTTACAGCACAGACTTAACAGTTTTCACTACGTTTTCAACCGTAAAGCCGAAGTGTTTCATCAGTACGCCACCCGGTGCAGATTCACCAAAGGTATCAATACCTACAGTACCACCTTCCAAGCCTACATATTTGCGCCAGAAGTCAGTCACACCTGCTTCGATAGAAACACGTTTAACACCTGGGGTCAGAACGCTGTCTTTGTATGCCTGGTCTTGACGATCAAACACATTGGTAGAAGGCATTGAAACTACACGAGCATTAACCCCTTCTGCTGCCAGCGCTTCTTGCGATTTGACGGCCAGATCCACTTCGGAACCTGTGGCAATCAGAATCACGTCAGCACTGCCATTAGCTTCTGACAGGACATAAGCACCTTTGCGCATCAGTTCAAAATCTTTCGCGTCATGCTTGCGTCCAGGAATACCCTGACGGCTCAGCACCAGACTGGTAGGGCCATCAGTACGCTCAACCGCAGCAACCCACGCAACGGCAACCTCAACGGAGTCTGCAGGACGCCAGACATCCATGTTCGGGATGTATCGCAGACCGGCAGTGTTTTCAATTGGTTGATGTGTAGGACCATCTTCACCTTGACCGATAGAGTCATGTGTCAGCACAGCAACGGTACGTTGTTTCATCAATGCCGCCATACGCAGTGCGTTTTTGGCATAGTCAGAGAACATGTGGAAGGTACCACCATACGGTAGCAGACCGCCGTGTAATGCCATACCGTTCATGATGGCGAACATTCCAAACTCACGCACACCATAAGAGATGTAATTACCAGGCGCTTTACCAGACACATGCGTAAAGCTTGAGCAGCTTGTCAGGTTTGAACCCGTCAAGTCAGCTGAACCACCCAAGAATTCAGGCAGAGTAGGTGCCAATGCCGCAATCGCTTTCTGTGATGCTTGACGAGATGCCAGGTTTTCAGCTTTTTCATTGGTTTCCGCAATGAAGGCGTCTGTCACTTGTTTCCAATTTGCTGGCAGTTCACCCGCCATACGACGTTTGAACTCTGCGGCCAGTTCAGGGAATTCCTTAGCATAGGCTTCAAACTTGGCATTCCATTCAGCTTCAACATCGGCGCCTTTGGCTTTCGCGTCCCAACCTTGGTAAACATCTTGTGGCACGACAAAGGGTTCGTACTCCCAACCAAGTTCTTTGCGTGTCAGTGCAACTTCTTCTTCACCCAGTGGCGCGCCATGACAGTCGTGACTGGCAGATTTGTTAGGTGAGCCAAAACCAATGATGGTTTTACAGCAGATCAGAGAAGGCTTATCGCTCACAGCTTTAGCGGCAGTAATGGCGGCATTGATAGCATCGGCATCATGACCGTCGACAGACTGAACATGCCAGCCGTAGGCTTCAAAACGCTTGACGGTATCATCGGTGTACCAGCCATCGATATGACCGTCGATAGAGATGTTATTGTCATCCCAAAAAGCAATCAATTTACCCAGACCCCAGGTGCCAGCCAATGCACAGGCTTCGTGAGAAACACCTTCCATCAGACAGCCGTCACCCATGAATACATAGGTATGGTGATCGACAATTTCATGGCCGGGACGATTGAATTGAGCCGCCAGCAGTTTTTCAGCCATGGCAAAACCAACACCGTTGGTGACGCCCTGACCCAGAGGGCCAGTGGTAGTTTCTACGCCTGGCGCGTAGCCGTATTCAGGATGGCCGGCACATTGCGAATGCAGTTGACGGAAATTTTTGATGGAGTCCATTGGCAGGTCGTAGCCGGACAGATGCAGCAGAGAATAAATCAGCATCGAGCCGTGGCCATTAGACAGGATGAAACGATCTCTATCAGCCCAGGCCGGATTGGTCGGGTTGTGTTTCAAGTGATCGTTCCACAAAACTTCGGCAATATCTGCCATACCCATCGGAGCACCGGGGTGGCCAGAGCTTGCCTTTTGTACTGCATCCATACTCAACGCACGGATGGCATTCGCTAAATGTCTGCGTGTAGCCATTTTCTAAATTCTCCTGTTAAAAAAATTCAAGCCGCTCGCCACTTAATCGAGCAGCCCATACTCGGTATTTGTGTATCAGGGCCATGGCCTGTTTGTGCCACCTGTTTCATGGCTTCAAACAAATCACGCCTGACACCCGGCTCTGCGGCCTGTTTTTTACTGGCATCAAGACGCCCACGGTACTGCAACTGCAATGCTTTATTGTAGCCAAAGAAATCTGGTGTACATACCGCACCATAGGCCTTGGCTACTTGCTGAGATTCATCGTATAGGTATGGAAAATTGAACCCTGCCTGTTCGGCGATGCGCTGCATATTTTCCAACGAATCTTCGGGGTATTCAGTCACGTCATTCGCCATGATGGCGACTGAGTTGATACCGTATTGCTGCAACTCACGGGCATCTCTGACCAGCCGTTCCACAATGGCTTTGACATAAGGGCAGTGATTACAGATGAACATAACCAAGAGGCCGTTATCACCGCGACAATCTTCAAGAGTCCAGATTTTACCCTGAGTGTCCGGCAATTTGAACTCTATCGCCGGCAAGCCAAAGTCACAAACCGGTGTTTCTAAAGCCATAACTGCTCACATCTATCATGCTGTCTCATACCCGAACTCATGAAACACTGTTATCGTTTTTTATTTACAGCCCTCCATCTTACCAGACAAGCCATAATAATGCTAAGCCGGCAGGCCAACAGTGAATTAATCAGCTAAATCAAGCACATCTTGCATATCATAGAGGCCTGAGTCATGCTGCATCAGCCAGTTTGAGGCCCTCATAGCACCCAAGGCAAAGGTCATTCGACTGGACGCTTTGTGGGTAATCTCCAGCCGCTCACCCTCAGCCGCAAACAGCACGGTGTGATCGCCAACCACGTCACCGGCACGAACCGTTGCAAAGCCAATGGTTTGACGATCACGTTCGCCGGTTCGACCTTCACGACCATACACTGCACATTGCTGTAGATCTCGACCCAGGGCATCTGCCACCACTTCACCCATTCTCAGCGCCGTACCAGAGGGCGCATCGACTTTGTGTCGGTGATGCGCTTCGATGATTTCAATATCAACACTGTCACCGAGTACTCGCGCGGCAATATCCAGCAATTTCAGTGACAGATTCACTCCCACACTCATATTCGGTGCCAGCAAAATTGCCACACGCTCTGCTGCTTGTTCGATAGCCTGCTTCTGTGCGCTGTCAAAGCCTGTTGTGCCTATCACTGGTCGACACTTATGCGACACACAATGAGGTAATAACGCCAGGGTGACCTCGGGTAATGTAAAGTCGATGATGACATCTGAAATTTGACACGCGTCGGCGACCTCCGCACTGAGATGAATGCCTAATTTGCCGACGCCAGCCAACTCACCCGCATCCACTCCGATAAGTGATGAATCAGCGCGATCCAGTGCGGCACTCAACTCAAGGCCAGGCGTTTGCTCAACCGCCTGAATCAGGCAACGTCCCATTCGACCGGCAGCACCATTGATAGCGATACGTATTGCCATGAAGTTATCCTATTTTGCGCTTCAAAAATAAAAAAGGCTGGCGAGAAGTTAGCTCAGCCAGCCCGTATTGGCAAATCTATCCTCTAGTCAAAAAAGCGCTTGACTGCGTCAAGCCATGAGCTGTGTTTAGGGGTATGGGTATTGTTACCATGCTTCATGGTGTCGTCAAAGGCTTGTAACAATTCTTTCTGTTTTTTAGATAATTTCACCGGCGTTTCGATGATCACGCGACACAACAAATCGCCAGTACTACCACTTCGAACCGACTGAACCCCTTTGGAACGCATGCGGAACTGCTGTCCGGTCTGCGTGCCTTCCGGCACTTTCAACACGGCTTTTCCATTCAGGGTGGGCACTTCCACCTCGCCACCCAATGTCGCAGTGACAAAACTTATCGGTACATCGCAAAACAGGTTATTACCATCTCGAGTGAATACATCGTGATCTTTGACCAAGACTTCCACATACAGATCGCCCGCTGGCGCACCACCGGTTCCAGCTTCACCCTCACCTGCCAGCCGAATTCTGTCACCGCTATCCACACCCGCAGGCACCTTGACCTGTAAGGTTTTTTGCTGCTGAATCACGCCCTCGCCATGACAGTCACCACAAGGGTCCTGAATCATCTTGCCCGTACCGTGACAGTGTGGACAAGCTTGCTGCACCGTGAAGAAACCTTGCTGAATTCGAACTTGTCCATGCCCGCCACAGGTAGTGCAAGTGACTGGCTGGCTGCCAGGTTTGGCACCCGTACCCTCACAGGTTTGACAGGTCACATGAACTGGAATCCTGATAGTGGCCGTGGTTCCTGCCACGGCTTCTTCCAGCGTTAATTCAAGCCGGTAACGCAGATCAGCACCGCGATAGTTCTGATGTCTGCCGCCTGCGCCAAAGATGTCGTTGAACACATCACCAAAGATATCGCTAAAACCGCCGGCAGCATCTCGGAAACCACCTGCTCCGGCACTGTTATCAACACCCGCGTGACCGAATTGATCGTAGGCAGATCGCTTGCGAGTGTCAGACAGCACTTCATAGGCTTCTTTGGCTTCTTTGAATTTCGCTTCAGCGTCCTTATCATCCGGATTGCGGTCAGGGTGATATTTCATCGCCATGCGACGATAGGCTTTTTTGATTTCGGCCTCTGTTGCCGTTCGCGCCACGCCTAGCAGTTCGTAGTAATCTTGTTTGGCCATGTGTCTTGTCTGGTTCTTGTTATCCAAGCAAAACAGGCGTGAATTTTTTCACGCCTGTTTGCGAGGTCGTTATCGAGATGAGATTACTTCTTGTCGTCGTTGACTTCTTCAAATTCCGCGTCGACCACATCATCACTCGCCTCTGCCGCTGACTCTGCAGCCGCACCATCGCCTGCTTCTGCATTTTCGGAATAGGCTCGCTCAGCCAATTTGGCAGCCACTTCTGATAGGGTGTTGGTTTTTGCTTCGATGTCCGCTTTGTCCTCACCTTTAAGCGCTTCTTGCAGGCTTTCGATAGCAGCTTCAATCGCGGTTTTCTCTGCCTCATCGACTTTATCGCCCAAATCTTTCAATGATTTGGTGGTGGCGTGAATCAACCCGTCTGCAGTGTTGCGTACCGTGACCAATTCGTGGAATTTGCGATCTTCATCAGCATGCGCTTCTGCGTCCTTGACCATTTTTTCCACTTCCTCATCACTCAAGCCACTCGAAGCCTTGATGACAATGGATTGTTCCTTACCGGTGGCCTTGTCTTTAGCCGACACGTTAAGGATACCGTTGGCATCAATATCGAAGGTCACTTCGATTTGAGGAACACCACGTGGCGCAGGTGGGATATCCGCCAGATCAAAGCGACCCAATGATTTGTTGGCAGAAGCCATTTCACGCTCACCTTGCAGCACGTGAATGGTGACTGCAGGCTGGTTATCATCCGCAGTTGAAAAAACCTGCTGTGCTTTGGTCGGGATTGTGGTGTTTTTCTCAACCAGTTTAGTCATCACACCACCCATGGTTTCGATACCCAGACTCAGTGGCGTCACGTCAAGCAACAGGACGTCTTTAACGTCACCCGCCAGCACTGCCGCCTGGATTGCCGCACCGACAGCAACTGCTTCATCAGGGTTTACATCACGGCGTGGCGCTTTGCCAAACAATTTCTCAACGGCTTCTTGCACTTTAGGCATGCGTGTCTGACCACCAACCAGGATAACTTCATTGATATCAGAAACAGACAGACCAGCATCTTTCAGAGCCACTTTGCAAGGCTCAAGACTGCGTGTAATCAAGTCGTCAACCAGCGATTCCAGCTTGGCACGCGTCAGACGGATTTCCATGTGTTTCGGGCCGCTGGCATCGGCGGTAATGTAAGGCAAGTTGATGTCGGTTTGCTGGCTTGAAGACAGCTCAATTTTTGCTTTTTCCGCAGCATCTTTCAGTCGTTGCAGCGCCAGTGGGTCCTTGCTCAGATCAACACTCTGATCTTTTTTGAACTCGCTGACCAGAAAATCAATGATGCGCTGGTCAAAGTCTTCACCGCCCAAGAAGGTATCACCGTTGGTCGCCAACACCTCAAATTGGTGCTCACCTTCAATATCGGCGATTTCGATGATTGATACATCGAAGGTGCCGCCACCCAAGTCATAGACCACAACTGTCGAATCACCGCGTTTTTTGTCCATGCCGTAGGCCAGTGCTGCAGCGGTCGGTTCGTTAATGATACGTTTGACTTCAAGACCGGCAATCTTACCGGCATCTTTGGTCGCCTGACGTTGTGAGTCGTTGAAGTATGCAGGCACGGTCACCACCGCTTCGGTAACTTCTTCACCAAGGAATTCTTCAGCGGTTTTTTTCATTTTCATCAAGACACGCGCAGAAATCTCTGGTGGGGCCATTTTTTTATCGTTGGCCTGAACCCAGGCATCACCGTTGTCGGCTTCAGCAATCTTGAAAGGCACCATGTCGATGTCACGCTGAACGACATCTTCCTTAAACTTGCGACCAATCAGACGTTTGATACCGTAAAGCGTATTACTCGGGTTGGTCACCGCTTGTCTTTTGGCTGATTGACCGACCAGTACCTCATTGTCTTTTGTGAACGCAACAATCGATGGGGTGGTGCGATCACCCTCGCTGTTTTCGATAACACGGGCTTTACCATCTTCCAACACTGCCACACATGAGTTGGTAGTACCCAAATCGATTCCAATAATTTTAGCCATAAATAATTCTCCGAAATTCTCTGAACTCTGACTGGCAATACCAGCTGCTGTGTCTCTAGGTTGGGGATCCGACGGTGTATTTCAAGCCCCTTGGCTGTGAACGGTTTTGATTTATTGCGAGACCACCACCATGGCAGGCCTGAGCAAGCGTCCATTGAAGCGATAGCCTTTTTGCATGACCGCGATCACCTGATTGGCTTGTTGACCCTCGACGGGCTGCATGGCCATGGCCTGATGCAAATCGGGATCAAACGACTCACCTTCCGGATTAATCTGTTCCAAACCAAACTTGGCAATGGCACCAATCAACATCTTGAGCGTCATGTCCATGCCATCACGCACCGATGCCAAACTGGCCTCTTCATTGCCTGCTGCATTCAGGCCCAGCTCAAGACTGTCACATACCGGCAACAACTCGGTGACAAATTTATCGAGCGCATGCTTGTGGGCACTTTCAAGATCGCGACTGTGACGGCGACGCATATTTTCTAGTTCGGCTCGCGCACGCAATAACTCGTTCCAGTACTCATCAGCTTTCGCCTGGATCTGTTCGAGCTGCTGCTCGTCGCTGGTTTCGCTTGTGGTTTCTGACACAGGTTCTTGCTGTTTTGGCGTTGCATCCAGACTGTTGTCTGGGTTGTTGATTTCTTCTTGACTCATGTTGACCCGTTTTCGCTTTACTGAAGACAAGGTCTATTTGGGGGCCAACAAACACATTTCAAGCCAATGGCCTGATTTTTTGAATTAATCTGCCGTTTGCTTGATGTTCAGCCAGACACAGGCACCATCACTTTTTTTGTCGATTAATTCCAGCATCGCCTGATGCGCCGCCAGCTCATCCGCATCAGCATGAATAATTTTCAGCGCAGATCTTGCTGTTGCGTCTAGGGCAGTGTTCAGCGGCTGTTCGAGAGGTGCGGGGGCTTGTTGTTGCTCAGCAGCCAGTGACAAGCTGACTTGCCCGCCCGTCATGGCAAGGTAAACCTCAGCCAGAATTTCGGCATCCAGCAGGGCGCCATGCAAATCACGATTCGAGTTATCAACTTGGTAACGCTTGCACAACGCATCCAGGTTGTTTTTCTGTCCAGGATGTTTTTCTCGCGCCATCTTCAGCGTATCCACCACCTCGCACATGTCCGCGATGCGATGTTTACTTTCAAGCTTGGCAAATTCATGATCCAAAAAGCCGACGTCAAACGGAGCATTGTGAATAATTAATTCAGCGCCCCTGACAAACTCGATAAACGCCTTGGCAATGTCTGCAAACACCGGTTTATCGGCAAGAAAATCATTGGTAATACCGTGCACTTCTACCGCACCGGCGTCCACGTCCCTCTGCGGGTTAATATACTGATGAAAGGTCTGACCAGTGGGGCGACGATTGATCATCTCTACACAGCCAATTTCGATGATGCGATGGTCTTCGGTGGTACTGATACCGGTGGTTTCGGTATCCAGCACAATCTGTCGTTTTACTTGTTGCTCAGCCATTGTTGAGTCTCTTAGTTCGCTTGAAGTTGCTGTCTTGCATTGACGGCCAATTGATCGGCTCGCTCATTCTCTGGATGTCCATCATGACCTCGCACCCACTGCCACTCAACTTGATGCTGAGTCACTGCCCGATCCAGCCGCTGCCACAAATCAGCGTTCTTGACCGGCTTGCGCGCTGCCGTTTTCCACTGTTTGGCTTTCCAGGCGGATAACCACTCGGTCATACCTTTCATGACATATTGTGAATCCGTGGTCACAGTCACCTTGCAAGGTTTTTTTAATGCTTCCAATGCGGCAATGACGGCCATCATTTCCATCCGGTTGTTAGTCGTGTCCGCTTCTGCACCAGACAATTCTTTTTCTATGTGTTTGCCACGCAGTCGTAAAATAGCGCCCCAACCACCCGGGCCAGGATTACCACTGCAAGCACCGTCGGTAAAAATATCCACTTCATCCATCTTTTAGGGTTCCTGTATGTTTGTCATGACGGGTCAGAGGCCGATTAATTAGGCGGGTTTTGGGAAACAGCGCTGAACGACGCCAGCGAACAGTCAGCGGTGTCAGCGGAACCGTGTGCTTACTGGCGACTAAAATAGTCACGCCACAAAAAAATGGCCAGAGTCTTGCGCCCCAGCGTTGTAGGAAACCAGTCCAGTTGAGCACTCGAGCAGATTGACTGGGCAATGTAAAGCCGAGCGGACGATGTTCAATCACCTGAAAATTGAGCAGCGCCAACCAATCTTGAGTTCTGGAGCGAGAGAAAAATTGGCCGTTCCAGGGAGGTCTGTCCTGCCAGGAAAACAAGCGCTTTACGCCCCATAAGCTGATTGGGTTGAAACAGCACAATACCAAAGTGCCATCATCTACCAGCACTCGCTCGGCCTCTCTGAGCAATTGGTGTGGGTCAGCAGAGAACTCAAGCACATGCATCAACATCAAACTATCGATACTATGAGACTTGAACGGCAAGTTTTCGGGGTATGCTGCCACATCCGCATGTTCACCCAATCGAAGCAAAGCTTCGGGGCGATTGGAGCCGGGCAACAACAGACTGTTGCCGCCCATCTGAATTTGATAATAACCGTATAGCAGGTGTTTGAGTGAAAATAGCGCATCACGTTCAGACCGCTCCAGACGCTGTCCCAGCGGACTCGCCCACCATTGCAACATTTGCTGGTCGTGCATTCTATAATCTGTCATCACCCACCGGGAGTCTTTGATGCTCAACGTGCATGCTGTTAACGCATTTGAGGACAATTATATCTGGCTGGTTCAATCTGAGCACAGCGCGGACACCTTGATCGTCGATCCGGGCACTGCCCAGCCCGTCCTTAAAAAACTGCAATCTCTTGCGCTTATGCCTGTCGCTATTCTGATCACACATCACCATCATGACCATATCGGCGGCATCGAGCAACTGCGTCAATGCTATCCCCATCTGCCCGTATTCGGTCCCCGGCAGGAACAGATACCCGACATGAGTCATGCGCTCTCGGAGCACACCGGTTTGAGCGTTCATGCTGCTTTTCCAGCAATGCAAATCCTCGATACACCTGGGCATACCGCTGGACACATCAGCTATTTACTCGATGGCAAACTATTTTGCGGAGACACCCTGTTCGCTGGCGGTTGTGGTCGGCTACTGGGCGGCACTGCTGAACAGCTTTATGCCAGCCTGCTTAGACTTCGCCAACTTCCAGCGGACACGGAAATCTACTGCGCTCACGAGTACACACTCAACAACCTGCTGTTTGCCCTCAGCATCGAACCAGACAATCAGGCGCTGCGAGATCGATTCGATCATTGCCGACAGCTTCGTGAACAGCATCTCAGCACTGTTCCATCTCGACTTGCTGATGAGCTCGCGACCAACCCTTTTTTAAGATGCGATCAGCCTGGCATCGCCCAACAGCTTGGCAATATTCAGGATGTCGAGCCGCTGGCTGGTCTCGAAGTTTTTCGTCGACTGCGCAGTCAAAAGGATGTGTTTTGATTCAATACTCAACGTTACTCTCTGATGGCTACGCTATTTATTCCGACTTATTTACATGCACATCCATTTGCGGAAAGGGAATGGTGATACCGTTGGCATCAAACGCCAGCTTGATTTGCTCAATCAGCTCGGCTCTCACCGGCCAGAAATCATCGGCATTAACCCAAGGTCTAACGTCAAAATTGACGCTGCTCTCGGCAAGTTCAGCAACACGCACCACTGGCTCCGGTTCTGACAGCACTTTTTCGTGGTTGGTGACAATCTCTTTAATGATGTTTTTTGCCTTGAGCAAATCATCGCCATAGCTAATGCCAAACACCATATCGATGCGACGGGTATCACGTGCTGAAAAGTTGGTAATGGTGCCACTGTAAATCTGACTGTTGGGCACAGTCACTTCACGATTATCGGCCGTTCGCATGATGGTGCTGAATATGCTGATTTTTTCCACAATACCCATGACGCTACCTGCATCAATAAAGTCGCCCACCTTAAAGGGTCGAAACAGCACCAGCATGATGCCAGCAGAAAAGTTTTGCAGCGAGTCCTTCAATGCCAGACCGACCGCAAGACCGGCAGCACCCAACACGGCAATCAGCGAAGTTGTATTGACGCCGAGCTGATCCAGCGCAGCAATAAATACAAACAACAGAAGTAGCGCATTGGAAATGGAGCTGACGAAATTGATAAGAATCGGGTCGACGTTCCAGCGAACCATCAATTTACGAACCAGCTTTATCAGCCATTTGACGGCAATTCGCCCGACCACGACGATGAGTATTGCTGTGATGACATTGATAAGGAACTCACCCATGACATTATGCATTAACTTTTCCTCGCTTCGATTGACTCAACAATGTCTTTGATCAGTGACGGCCCCTGATAAATCAAGCCACTGTATATTTGTAACAACGCGGCACCGGCATCAATTTTAGCCAGCGCATCCTCGGCAGACATGATGCCACCCGCTGCAATGATTGGCATATCATTTGGCAAGGCTTGACGAAATTGACTGACAATTTCTGTTGACGCATTGGTCAAAGGTGCGCCACTGAGACCGCCCGCCTCGTCTGCATGCAATAGGCCGGCAACCGCCTCGCGCGACATAGTGGTATTGGTAGCAATCACTGCATCCATTTCATACTCGGCGAAAGCACTGGCCAATTGCTCAACTTCTTGCGACGATAAATCTGGAGCGACTTTGACCGCCAGCGGCACATATCGAGCGTGCTCACGCTGCAAACGCTGCTGAGCCTCTTTAAGTTCTGCCAACAGAGCATTCAAGGCCTCGCCAAACTGTAAATCGCGTAATCCGGGCGTGTTCGGCGAAGAGATATTGATAGCAATGTAATCCGCATGTGAATACGCCTTGTTCAAGCCTATCAGATAGTCATCAACCGCTTTTTCAACCGGCGTATCAATGTTTTTGCCGATGTTGATGCCCAAGATACATTGCCGATTAGCGACCTGAATCTGCTCAACAAGATGATCAATGCCCAGATTGTTGAATCCCATGCGATTGATAATCGCCTGCGCTTGCGCCAGGCGGAACAGCCTGGGCTTAGCATTACCAGGCTGAGGGCGTGGCGTGACCGTGCCGACTTCAATAAAACCAAAGCCCAATTTTGACAGGGCGTCGATATGATCAGCGTTTTTATCCAGTCCAGCCGCAAGCCCTAATCGGTTGGGAAAACGCAATCCCATCACCCGAACCGGCGTCGCTGCAATTCGGGGTTTGAGCAATGACAATACGCCCGTCATTTCCAGAAAATCCAGCGTCTTCAATCCAAGATCATGAGAAGTCTCGGGATCGAGCCTGAACATCACGTTGCGGAGCAGTGGGTAAATCATGCAGCAAATTCCAATGTCACGTGGTAACCGGTAAATTTTCGAATATTAAGAACGCCAGTGTCCAGAATCAGGTATTGGCCTTTGATTCCCAGTAACTCCCCCGCCAGCTGAGCCGTCTTGTCAAAACTCAGAGAGGTGACTTTATCCGGATACTGCAACACCGGGTAACTAATCTCGATCACCCTCTCAGCCTTAAGTGCTTGGATAGACTGCTCAGCATAGCGTTGTTGCAATGCAGCGATCTCATGGCTGGTCTCGGCGAACAGTCGATCTCTCAACTCAGCCAGATCAATCGGCGCCGCAGGTGCTTTGAGCATTTTACGCCAATCGGTTCTATCTGAGACGTGCTGCTTGAAAATGGTTTCCACCAGCCCGGATTGGTGCCGACTTTGCACCATAAAAATCGGCAGGGCCTGGGTTGCGCCTTGATCAATCCAGCGGGTGGGAATCTGCCCAGTGCGCGTAATGCCAACCTTGGGCCCGGAACTGTTGGCCAAATAAACCACATGCGGCTGCATACAGACGGCTTGGCCCCAGTCGGGTTCACGGCAGGTTCCTTGCTCGAAGTGACATATCTCGGGTTTCATGAAACAAAGGTCACACTGAGCCAACTTTTGTGAACAGGGATAACAAAATCCACCACTAAAGCTTTTTTTGGTCGGACGCTGGCAATGCTGGCAACAGATTTCACCGGCGAACTCAAAACTCAATTGCTTGCCCATCAGCGCAGCCATATCCACCCGATGCTTGCCGACTGGCATCTGATAACTTGCCGTGCCGTCTTTGGACAACACTGCCGACATCTTGGATAATTGTCCCTCTGTTACTGCCACAACCACCTCATGCATTCGTGAAAACAAGGCTTGCCATCAAGACCTTCAGCAATGACACTTTGCTGAACAAACTATCCGCCCACTGTCTCGATTAGCATTTCCTCGGAAAAAGTTATGACATCATAAACACAGGCATTCTGTGGTATCCAGAAAACCTGTTAGCGAGAGGACTGGTTATTTTTTCACTAATTGTGTATATAGCTATTACAATTAATCACTTAGACACTACTGCTAAAACCTTATGTTAAATTTAAAAAAGTTATTCACGCTGCTAGTTATGGTGGTTTTCGCACTGGTTTCCGGTTGCTCTACGCTCAGCGACCCCAGTGACGATGCAAAAAAATTATCCGCTGAGCCAAGTACAACAATCTCATCTACCCAGTACTATGATCGGACTCAATCCCCCACCAAGTCCTCGGATCCAGCCAAGCTTGTCGAGAAAAAGCCTGTGCAGACAATTGATGCGCATGACGTATTGGTATTCGACGATCTCTGGGACAGGATTCGCGCTGGGTTTGCCATGTCCGACCACGAAACCATGCACGAAACCACCGCCAACCGACTCGAGTGGTTTGCCAATCATCCAGACTTTATGAATCGTATTGCCGAACG
>SKGV01000012.1 GCA_007117275.1 Methylophaga sp. | reverse complement strand
TTCTCGTCAGGCATTGCAATCTTGGAGACGAGCACAACCATTGAGGTCGCTCATTCATTAAGTTATCACCTTGTTTCATCCCTTGCCAGGCCTCAGCCAGCTATGAGGCACGCTCCAATTCCTTGTGACCATAACAAACAAAAAGCAAGATATTCGTTGACCTTGTGAATCCTCGGTCTATATAATTTTCCATTTTTCTTGAGGTAAAACTCAAGCACGAACGGATAAAAATGGAGCAGCTCACCAGAGTTAGTCCGGTAAATCAGCTGTTAAAGACACAGTGCATCGTGTTGCTGATTATCTTGGCAGGTGTTTTCTGGTTAGGTGGCAAGGAGCTTGCCACGGCCGTTTGCTTCGGCGGCTTAATCAGTGTTTCTAACACGCTGCTGCTGAAATGGCATTTGCTGAGAACAGCCCAAAAAGCGGGTGTCAGTCCAATGGACAATCTCAGCGGTGCATACAGATGTATTGTCGAACGATGGATGCTAACCATAGCCATGTTTGCTGTTGGCTTTGCGGTATTGGAACTTACCGCAACGGGTTTGCTCGTCGGCTTCGCAGCGATGCAGACAGTTCTATTATCTGGATATATGAAACAGGCTTGAGATAAACCATGGCGGAAGAGCTAACAGTATCATCACACATCAAGCATCATCTTCAAAACCTGGCTTTTGGCCGGAAACATGAACTTGTAGACGAGCAAAATAACCTCTGGGAGCCCACGGGTAGCTGGGGTTTTGCAACATCCTCCAGTGAGGCGGCGCAAATGGGCTTTTGGTCCATTCATGTCGACACGATGTTAATGTCTATCACGCTCGGGGCGCTGATGATGTGGTATTTCCGTAGTGTTGCCAAGAAAGCCTCGGCAGGCGTTCCCACGGCCATGCAGAACTTCGCAGAATGGATTGTTGAGTTTATAGACACCACGGTACGTGGCTCATTTAGTGGTGGCAAAACCACATTTGTTGCACCGCTCGCGCTGACCATCTTCGGCTGGGTGTTCCTGATGAACCTGATGGACCTAGTGCCAGTCGATATAATTCCTTTCCTGGTTCAGCATACAACCGCTTATTTTGTTGCAGACCTGAGCCCACATGAAGTTTATTTCAAAATCGTTCCCACCACCGATATCAACGCCCCGTTGGGCATGGCCATCACGGTATTGCTGCTGATCATTTTCTTTAGCATCAAGATAAAAGGTGTCGGCGGTTTCTTTGGCGAGCTGGCCTTTCAGCCGTTTGGCAAAAAAATGCTGCCATTCAACTTCGCCCTTGAAGTGGTGACCTTGCTGGCGAAACCATTCTCGCTGGCCATGCGTTTGTTCGGTAACCTCTATGCCGGTGAGATGATCTTCATACTGATTGCCATCATGTACAGCGCCGGGATGGTGATTGGTTCGTTAGGTGCTCTGTTGCAGGTGGGCTGGGCAATTTTTCACATTCTGATCATCACCTTGCAGGCATTCATCTTCATGGTGCTGACTGTGGTCTATCTGGACATGGCTCATCAAGAACATCATTGAGTCTGAATGAGTTTTTAGTGTTGTTTTTTTGTGTAATTTTTATCTGAGAGTTTAGGAGAAAAAAATGGAAACAGGTATTGGTCTGATTTACATGGCGGGCGCTTTGATGGCTGGTTTGGGTGCTTTGGGTGCCGCTATCGGTATCGGTCTGCTGGGTGGTCGTTTTCTGGAATCAACTGCTCGTCAACCTGAGCTGGTGCCAGTGCTGCGTACTCAATTCTTCCTCGTTGCAGGTCTGCTGGACGCGGTACCAATGATTTCTGTTGGTCTGGCCATGTACGTTCTGTTCGCTGCGGTATAACAAGTCACTTAACTTAATCCGTCGCGATAACAAAGAGGTACAGGCATGAATATCAATGCAACTTTGATAGGTCAGTCAATCGCTTTCCTGTTCTTCGTTGGTTTCTGCATGAAATACGTGTGGCCACCGATCATGCAAGCGCTCGAAGAGCGCAAGAAAAAAATTGCTGATGGTCTGGCTGCTGCTGAACGTGGCAGGCACGAACAAGAGTTAGCAGAGAAGCGTGCTCAGCAAGTCATTTATGAAGCTAAGGACAAAGCAAACGAAATCATTAGTCAGGCCCAGCGTCGTGGTAATGAGATCGTCGATGAAGCCAAAGGTGATGCCAGGGTTGAAGGTGAAAAAATCATGGCGTCGACCAAGGTTGAAATCGAGCAGGAAGCTAATCGTGTCAGAGAGGAGCTCAGATCTCAGGTGGCTGCCGTTGCTCTGACGGGCGCAGCAAAAATTCTGAGCCGTGAAATCGACGACAAGGCACACACTGACTTGCTAGAAGAGTTGGTGAGCCAAATCTAGAGGAACTTTTGGGATGGCAGAAGCAATAACCGTCGCACGTCCATACGCATATGCTGTGTTTGCAGTTGCCAAGCAAGAGGACCGCCTGAAACAGTGGTCTGAGCTGCTGGAAGTGTTGGCACTGTGTGTGGCAGATGCAGACATGCAGAGATTGATTACCAGTCCAGCAGTGAGTGATGAGCAGACTGTCGATGTGCTGGTTGACATCACAGCGGATCTGGCAAGCGACTCCGCACGTAATTTTTTGTCCCTGTTGGCAGAAAACAATCGTCTACTTCTGCTAGATCACATAGCCGCCATTTTTGAAGAACTCCGTGCCGATGCAGAGCAGTCGCTTACCGCTGAAGTGATTTCAGCTAAACCGCTGACGGAAGAACAAGCCGGCAAGATCTCTGCAGCGCTCAACAAACGTTTTAGCAGAGACATCACTCTGGATGTCAGCATAGACGAGAACTTGCTGGGTGGCGCGATCATTCGAGCAGGCGATCTGGTTATTGACGGATCTGCCCTGGGTAAACTGAACAGACTGGCCAACGCTCTAAGCTAAGCGGCCCGTTATAGAGGAAAGATAGATGCAACTCAATTCAGCTGAAATCAGTGATCTGATCAAAAAACGCATAGCGAGTTTTGACGGAGCAACTGAAGCGCGTACAGAAGGTACAGTCGTCGGTGTAACCGATGGTATTGTTCGAATCCACGGTCTGGCAGATGCCATGTCCGGTGAGATGCTAGAGTTCCCTGGACAGACATACGGCATGGCGCTTAACCTTGAGCGTGACTCTGTCGGTGCGGTTGTACTTGGCTCATACCAGCACATCACCGAAGGCGATAAAGTCAAATGTACTGGCCGTATCCTGGAAGTGCCAGTCGGTGAAGCTCTGTTGGGTCGTGTTGTTGACTCGCTGGGTGTGGCTATCGACGGCAAAGGTGATATCGCTGCCAGCGAATCTTCACCAATCGAAAAGGTCGCACCGGGTGTAATTGCTCGAAAATCAGTCGACCAGCCAATTCAAACAGGTCTGAAATCAATCGATGCGATGATCCCCGTTGGTCGCGGCCAACGTGAGTTGATCATCGGTGACCGTCAAACTGGTAAAACAGCCATTGCCGTTGACACCATCATCAACCAGAAAGGTACCGGTGTTAAGTGTATCTACGTGGCGATTGGTCAAAAAGCTTCTTCTATCGCCAACGTTGTTCGTAAGCTGGAAGAAAATGATGCACTGGGTCACACTATCATCGTTGCCGCTTCTGCGTCTGATTCTGCAGCACTGCAATTTATAGCACCATACGCTGGTTGTGCCATGGGTGAATACTTCCGTGATCGTGGTGAAGATGCATTGATCATCTATGACGACTTGACCAAGCAGGCCTGGGCTTACCGCCAGGTTTCATTGCTTCTGCGTCGTCCGCCAGGTCGTGAAGCCTACCCGGGTGACGTTTTCTACCTTCACTCACGTCTACTAGAACGTGCAGCACGGGTTAATGAAGATTATGTAGAAAAGTTCACTAATGGTGCTGTGAAAGGCAAAACGGGTTCATTGACCGCGCTGCCCATCATTGAAACACAAGCCGGCGACGTATCAGCCTTCGTACCGACTAACGTTATCTCAATTACAGACGGCCAGATCTTTTTGGAAACTGACTTGTTTAACGCGGGTATTCGTCCGGCCATCAACGCAGGTCTGTCAGTATCTCGTGTTGGCGGTGCGGCCCAAACCAAGATCATCAAAAAACTGGGTGGCGGTACCCGTCTTGACCTTGCTCAGTATCGCGAACTGGCCGCTTTTGCTCAGTTTGCTTCTGATCTTGACGAAGCAACACGCGCTCAAATCAACCGTGGTCAACGCGTCACAGAGCTGATGAAGCAAAAGCAATATCAGCCACTTTCTGTTGCGCAAATGGCGCTGTCCTTGTTCGCCGCTAATGAAGGCTTTCTGGACGATTTGGAAGTCAACAAAGTCGGTGATTTTGAGGAAGGCCTGCACAAGTATGCCGCTGACAAGCATGCAGATTTGGTCAGCACCATCAACAGTACCGGTGACTTCAATGACGACATCGCTGGCCAGATGCGTAGTGCAATTGAAGCATTTAAAGCCTCTGGCAACTGGTAAGCGGGAGTAAGTCATGGCTAGCGGTAAAGAGATACGGACTCAGATATCAAGCATCAAAAGTACCCAGAAGATCACTTCTGCGATGGAGATGGTTGCTGCAAGTAAAATGCGTAAGGCTCAGGATCGCATGGCAGCGACACGACCTTATTCTGAAAAAATCTATGGTGTTATTCAGCATCTTGCACATGCACGTCCGGAGTACAAGCATCCGTATCTGCAAGACCGTATCGAAGCGACACGTGTTGGTTACATCGTCATTTCTTCAGATCGCGGCTTGTGTGGCGGCTTGAACAATAACCTGTTTAAGACGCTGCTCAGTGATATCAACGCTAAGCGTAACAAAGGCATCGAGATCGATGTGTGTACCATCGGCCAAAAAGCCAGCAATTTTTTTAGCAGATTGCCAGTCAACCTGGTGGCACAAAAGGCCCAATTGGGTGACGCGCCAAGACTGCAAGACCTGATTGGTACGGTGAAGGTCATGCTGGATGCATACACAGAAGGCCGTATCGATAGCCTCTATTTGGTTTACAACGAGTTCGTAAACACCATGACCCAAGAGCAGAAAGTTCTGCGTTTGATTCCGGTCAAACCAGAAACGCCTGACGAGCTGCTCAAATACCCTTGGGACTACATCTATGAGCCTGACGCTAAAGATGTACTGGATGACTTGCTGGTCCGCTATATCGAGTCCTTGGTGTATCAGGCAGTCGTTGAAAACTTTGCCTGTGAACAGGCTTCTCGCATGATTGCGATGAAAAATGCGACTGATAACGCCGGCAATATCATTGATGATCTACAACTGGTTTATAACAAGGCCCGTCAGGCTGCGATTACTCAGGAAATTTCCGAGATCGTTGCAGGTGCCGCTGCGGTATAACAGAAATAACAGGGGCTGAGCAGCCCGAACTTATGAAAGAGGAAGCAAGATGAGCTCTGGAAAGATTGTACAAATTATCGGTGCGGTCGTTGACGTGGAGTTTCCACGTGACAGCCTGCCAAAAGTTTACGATGCTTTGAACGTCGAAGAAGCTGGCCTCACCCTGGAAGTGCAGCAGCAATTGGGTGATGGTGTTGTCCGTGCGATTGCCATGGGTACAACCGATGGCCTGAAACGCAGCCTTGCTGTCACCAACACAGGCAAGCCAATTAGCGTTCCCGTCGGCCAGAAAACATTGGGCCGAATCATGGATGTTCTTGGTAACCCAATCGACGAAAAAGGCGATATTGGTGAAGAAGAGCGCTGGGGTATTCACCGTAAAGCCCCTACCTTTGATGAACTGTCTGCCAGTAATGAACTGTTAGAAACCGGTATCAAGGTCATCGACTTGGTCTGCCCATTTGCAAAAGGCGGCAAAGTCGGTCTGTTCGGCGGTGCCGGCGTCGGGAAAACCGTCAACATGATGGAATTGATCCGTAACATCGCGATTGAGCACAGCGGTTTCTCGGTGTTTGCCGGTGTAGGTGAGCGTACTCGTGAGGGTAATGACTTCTATCACGAAATGACCGATTCAAACGTTATTGACAAGGTATCGCTGGTTTACGGTCAGATGAACGAGCCACCAGGTAACCGTCTGCGTGTAGCCTTGACCGGCTTGACCATGGCTGAATACTTCCGTGATGAAGGCCGTGACGTGCTGTTCTTCGTTGACAACATTTATCGTTACACACTGGCCGGTACGGAAGTATCAGCGCTGTTGGGTCGTATGCCTTCAGCGGTAGGTTATCAGCCAACACTGGCTGAAGAGATGGGTGTACTGCAAGAGCGTATCACCTCTACTAAAGTTGGTTCTATCACCTCCATCCAAGCAGTATATGTGCCTGCAGATGACTTGACTGACCCTTCACCTGCGACAACGTTCGCTCACTTGGACGCGACCGTTGTACTGTCGCGTTCTATTGCTGAGCTGGGTATTTATCCTGCGATTGATCCGCTGGATTCGACCTCACGTCAGCTGGACCCTTTGGTTGTTGGCAGTGAGCATTATGAAGTGGCGCGTGGTGTTCAGGGTACCCTGCAACGCTACAAAGAGCTGAAAGATATCATTGCGATTCTGGGTATGGATGAGCTGTCTGAAGAAGACAAGCTTACTGTATCTCGGGCGCGTAAGATTCAGCGCTTCCTGTCACAACCGTTCTTTGTGGCAGAGGTATTCACAGGTGCGCCGGGTAAATACGTCTCACTGAAAGATACCATTTCTGGTTTCAAAGGTATTTTGGCGGGTGAGTATGATTCACTGCCAGAGCAAGCTTTCTACATGGTTGGCAGCATCGAAGAAGCTGTTGAAAAAGCCAAGAAGTACTAATCTTTTCGGAGGTAGAGCACATGGCTATGACCATCCATGTTGACATTGTGAGCGCAGAGCAATCCATCTACTCTGGCACTGCAGAAGTGGTAATTGCTTCTGCAGAGCAGGGTGAAATCGGTGTCTACCCTCGCCATGCGCCATTACTGACACGCTTGAAAGCTGGCGAAGTTCGCTTACTGAAAGGCGGTCAGGAAGAGCAGTTTTATGTCTCAGGTGGCATGCTGGAGATTCAACCTGACGTTGTAACGGTGCTTGCTGACACAGCATTGCGCGCGGCTGATGTTGATGAAGCAGCAGCAATTCAAGCTAAAGAAGCGGCTGAGCAAGCACTTAAAGATCAGACTTCAAAAATGGACTACGCTGAAGCAGCAGCTCAACTGGCTGAAGCCGTGGCTCAGTTACGAAGCATTCAACGGCTGCGCAAAGGCAAAAAAGGCTGAATTTTCACCGTTAAAAATCAGGGCCGCCTAAGTGCGGCCTTTTTTTTGAGCAAACCACAGAGACACAGAGTACACAGAGATCAAAAACGATGAACTGGGTATCAGCCCACCTAAACCATCATTGCTAGGCATGTGAAAACAGACACAGTGGGTACGTTGATTAATAGATCTATGCTCTGTGCCTCTGTGGTCAATCTATCTCAAACCACAGAGACATAGAGACACAGAGTACACAGAGATCAAAAACGATGAACTGGGTATCAGCTCACCTAAACCATCATTGCTAGGCATGTGAAAACCGACATAACGGCTGAGATGAATAACACATATATGCTCTG
>SKGV01000071.1 GCA_007117275.1 Methylophaga sp. | reverse complement strand
GGTCGTCGTTGGGATTCACTCGTCAATAGCATCGATTTCTATCTCTGGTTCTTTTTGCAAGCCAAAATGAACATCAATCAGTTTTCGTGCGATGGGTGCAGCGACTGAACTACCACTACCTCCATGCTCAACGATAATTGCAATGGCAATTTCCGGGTTATCTGCCGGTGCAAAGGCCACAAAAAGCGCATGATTGTGTAATCGTTTATCTAGGCTGTCCGCATCATACTTCTCATCTTGCCCAAGGCTGAACACTTGCGCTGTGCCGGTTTTTCCAGCAATTTCAAATGGCAGATCCAGGCTAATTTGACGGGCTGTTCCTCGCTCTCCGTGAACAGATTCAATCATCGACTCGATAGTCGCTTCCCAGTGACGGCTTGAGAGCACTGGCACAGGCTCTTCGGGCAATGCGGCTCTTAACTGCAAACGTTCATCAGCGGGTACCCGGCTGGCTCGCAATACCTGGGGCGTCATACCCGAGCCCCGCATCGCCAGTATTGCGGTGGCGTGCGCCAGTTGTATGGGCGTCATTTGATTAAAGCCTTGCCCGATACCTGAAATCAGTGTTTCACCGGGATACCAGGCTTCATTATGAAAGGCACGCTTCCACTCCCTCGATGGCGATAAACCTGCATTTTCTCCAGGGATATCAATACCCGTTCTCTGGCCAAAGCGAAATAGATCCAAAAACTGATGCAGGCGGTCAATGCCTAGATTATTGGCCAAATCGTAGTAATAGATATCACAAGACTGTGCCATTGCACTGGAAAAATTCATGGTCCCATGGCCCTGATGTCGCCAGCAGCGAAAACGATGCGTATGCCCAGGCAGAGAATACCAACCCGGACAAAAGGTCCGAGTACGTTCATTGACAACACCCATTTCAAGACCCGCCAATCCAACAAAAGGCTTGAGCGTTGATCCCGGTGGGTAACGGCCCCTCAGTGCACGGTCGTAGAGGGGCCGGTCGATAGAATCTCGCAGTTCTGCATACTCCTGATTACTAATGCCTGATATAAAAAGATTTGGGTCAAAGTCTGGTTTGCTGACCAACGCCAAAATGCCACCATTACGTGGGTCCATCACCACAACAGCGCCATTGTATTCACCCAAAGCTTCTGCCGCTGTCCGTTGCAGATTGATATCCATATTCAAATAGAGATCATGGCCAGCCCCTGCTGGCACACTTTGTAATTCTCTGACTATTCGTCCCTGCACATTGGTTTCCACATGCCGATAGCCGACGGTGCCGTGCAGTAAGTCCTCGTATTGCTTTTCTATACCTGTCTTACCGATGTGAAGCGTGCCCCGATAATTTTGACGATTAATGAGCTGCATTTCGCGGTCATTGATTCGCCCCACATAGCCGACCGAATGGGCAAAAAGATGTCCATGTGGATAATGTCGAACCAATCGCCCGACAACATCAACACCGGGCAAACGATGGCGATGAACTGCAAATCGCGCGACTTCCTCCTCAGTCAAGCGTAAACGAAGTGTTACCCCATCGAAGCGCCGATGTTGCAGAAGTCGTTCGCGGAAACGGTTGATATCTTCTTCTGTTAGACTGAGTAATGTGGTTAGCAGCGCGAGTGTAGCCTCCATGTCGACCACTTTTTCCGGTACGACTTCCAAACTGAAGGTAGGCACATTTTCCGCGAGAATGACGCCACTGCGGTCAAAAATCAGACCGCGTTGCGGCGGCAATGGCTCGATTGAGATCCGGTTACGATCAGAGAGTGCTTCGAAGTGCTCATGTTCATAAACTTGCAAGATGACAAGACGCAGCATGACCGCGCTGAACAACACGGCAGAAAAGATTCCAGCAAATACCAACCTGTTGTTGATAAGACGATATTCAGAGACATGATCTTTGAACGTTTGCCAAGGCGTCATTGTAGCCTCAGCTCACGTGAAAAGTACGGCGAGTTTTACGCAAAAGTGCATAGACCAGTGGCCAGACAAGTGTGCTGGTCACTGCAGGCAGCCAGACATTCCATTGATGAGCCAAAGATGACGACAACAGTAAGACCAACTGCACGATCAACACCAGTGACAGAATCGTCAAAGCTTGTTGCCAAAGCGGATATTGCCTGAGCTGCAAATGAAAGCGGGCAACTAAAAATACAATCAGTGCATAGGCAAACGCATGCACACCGAGGGGAGTGCCACTTAATGCATCCATCAAGATACCCACAAACCAGGCAACACCAATACTCACTCGCTGTGGTAAAGCCATGGCCCAGTATATCAGACACATCCCCAACCACTCGGGCCTTGCAAATCGCAAGATGTCAGGCAATGGAATTATCATCAAAATCACCGCCAGCAGTATACTGAACCAGATGACACTGACATTTCTACCTGACGTTGTTGCCATTACTGAACGCCTCCGGCCTCGATCTCTTCAATGCCAAGGAAATCTGGCATTTGGACCGACGGTTCAGGCAAGTCAAAGTCAATTGTTTCTCCCGGCAAAACCAGCATGACCTCACGAGTAGTGCCCAGGTGAGCGGCTGGGCTAATGGCAATGTCAGCAAAAGCTTTGCCAGTGGGAAGATTTACTTCGGTCACAACACCCACTGGATATCCCGCAGGAAAGATGCCACCCAACCCCGATGTGACCACCAAATCACCGACTCTGACATCTGCATTATGAGGCATGTAATCCATTTTCAATTGCTGACTCGGCCCTCGACCAAACACCACTCCACGTAATCCATTGCGATTTATCTGAACCGGAATACTGTGGTTTGGATCCGTTACTAAAACGACCCGACTGGAAAACAAGTTGACTTCTGATACCTGCCCCATCACACCATGGGCGTCCAGTACTGGCTGACCGACATAAACACCAAAGCGTTGGCCTTTGTCTAGGACAACTTGCTGAGAGAATGGATCAGAATCTACTGCCAGCAATTGTACAATTTGAATGCGCTCTTGCAGTCGAAATGACGACCCCAACAATTCCCGCAAGCGGAGATTTTCCCGCTCAAGCGCCTGTAAACGCTGTAACCTGGCACTCATGAGCTGTTGACTCGCTTCAAGCACCCGAATTCGTTCCTGTAATTGGTCGCGGCCCTGAAAAGACCTCGACAGCCATGTTGCAAAATCCGCTGGTAAGCCCGCAGCGACCTGAACCGGATAGACCGCTGAGGAAATTAAGCTTCTGACCTGTGCAAAGTAGTCAAGCCGAGCATCCATAATGTACAGCGTGAGGGAGGCAACGACCGCGAGAAACATACGGGTGCTAAGTGAGGGTGATTGGGCGAATAACGGTTTAATGGCTGTGTTCCATGACTAAAACGGCCCAATCTATATTAGGGGACTGCTTGACTTTCATTTTCATCAGCAACGCACCACCACAAGGTAAGTACATGCCGGTAAAGGGCCACCCAAAAAAGCTTTTTTACTCGAAAGCGAAAACGTCCGTGCCACGCTCGTCAATCAACTCGAGCGCCCGGCCACCACCGCGCGCGACACATGTGAGTGGATCTTCAGCAACAATCGCCGGCAAACCGGTTTCTTCAAGCAGTAGACGGTCAAGATCACGTAACAAAGCACCACCTCCAGTCAGCACAATACCTCGTTCCGCGACATCCGCACCCAACTCAGGTGGCGTTTGTTCGAGAGCCGTTTTCACGGCAGCAACAATCCCCGTCAGCGGGTCCTGCAGAGCTTCGAGAATTTCGTTACTGTTCAACGTAAAGCTACGCGGAATACCCTCAGCCAAATTACGGCCACGCACTTCCATTTCTCGAACTTCGTTACCCGGATAGGCTGAACCAATTTCTTTTTTGATCCTCTCCGCAGTGGCTTCGCCAATCAGCGTGCCGTAATTACGACGAACATAATTAACAATCGCTTCATCAAACACATCGCCTCCAATACGAACTGATGCTGAATAAACGATACCGTTGAGCGATATAATTGCTACTTCGGTGGTGCCGCCGCCGATGTCCAGCACCATGGAGCCACTCGCATCCTCTACAGGCATGCCAGCACCAATCGCTGCAGCCATAGGCTCTTCGATCAGAAAGACATCGCGTGCCCCTGCACCCGCAGCAGACTCTCGGATGGCACGACGTTCAACTTGTGTGGATCCACAAGGCACGCACACCAAAACTCGCGGGCTGGGCTTAAGAAAACGCCCCTCGTGAACTTTGCGAATAAAGTGTTGCAACATTTTTTCAGTGACCGTGAAGTCAGCAATCACCCCATCTTTCATCGGCCTGATTGCCGTGATATTTCCGGGCGTTCTACCCAACATTCTTTTTGCCTCAACGCCGACAGCAGCGATTGAGCGCGGTCCGCCGGCCCCCCTTTCTTGGCGAATTGCGACCACTGAGGGCTCATCCAGCACGATGCCACGGCCTCGAACATAAATCAGCGTGTTCGCCGTACCAAGATCAATGGACAAGTCATTGGAAAATATTCCACGTAAGCGTTCAAACATTGAGAAGACCACACACTGATAGGGGTAAAATGCGTACTTTAACAATGCTCTGGTCTGTTGGGCAAGCGACGAATGATTTAAACTGCAGACTTTTGCACAAATGTTTTACCAACATCACCTCCGGGACTATCAATGAATCTAGATAAAAGCGACGTAGAGAAAATTGCCCACCTTGCACGGTTGACTATAGATGACGCTGACACAGCCGACTATGCCCATGACCTCAACAATATTTTTCAGCTGGTTGAGCAGATGAGTGCGACTGATACGGCTGAGGTCAGCCCGATGGCACACCCACTGGATGCTCATCAGCGGCTGCGCCCTGATGTCGTCACTGAGCAAGACCAGCGAGTACTGTTTCAATCCATCGCACCAGAGACAGAAGCTGGTGTTTATCTGGTCCCCAAAGTCATTGAATAACAACAGGTCCCGACATGCAAAACAAGACGCTTACTGAATTATCTGAACTGTTACACAAAGGCGAGACCACCAGTGTTGAGCTGACTCGTCACTTTCTGGACCGTATCAACACCCACAACACCCAACTGAATGCCTTCATCAGCGTTTGCGAAGTCAGTGCATTGGCACAGGCGGCAGCGGCTGACAAACAATTTGAAAACAAAACTGCAGGCAAACTAACTGGCATCCCGATGGCGCATAAAGACATTTTTTGCACCAAGGGCGTCCGCACCAGCTGCGCATCAAAGATGCTTGACCGCTTTGTTGCGCCTTATGATGCCACTGTGGTCGAAAAAATTGCCGCCAGCGGTATGGTCATGCTCGGTAAAACCAATATGGACGAGTTCGCCATGGGCTCATCCAACGAAACCAGTTTCTACGGGCCGGTAAAAAACCCCTGGGATACTGATCGTGTCCCTGGTGGATCTTCTGGTGGTTCTGCAGCGGCGGTAGCAGCACGTCTGACCCCGATTGCGACAGGCACTGATACTGGAGGCTCTATTCGCCAACCTTCATCACTATGTAACTTGACCGGCTTGAAGCCCACCTATGGTCGAATCTCCCGCTACGGCATGATTGCCTTCGCTTCAAGTCTTGATCAGGCAGGCCCAATGGCCGCAAATGCCGAAGATGCCGCATTGATGATGAACGTTATGTCAGGGTTTGATGAGCGTGACTCGACCAGTGTCGATCGTGAAGTGCCTGATTACACTGCCACGCTGAATAATTCACTCGAGGGTTTGCGCATTGGTTTGCCCAAAGAATTTTTTGGCGAGGGCTTAGATCCTCAGGTTGCGGCGAACGTTGAAACAGCGATTAGAGCCTTTGAAAAACTTGGCGCGTCCATTAAGCAAATCAGCCTTCCCAATAGCCACTTGGCGGTGTCCACCTACTACGTAGTTGCACCCGCAGAGTGCTCATCAAACCTGTCCCGCATGGATGGCGTTCGTTTCGGCCATCGCGCCGAAAACCCAACAGATCTTTTAGATCTCTATCAGCGTTCACGCTCTGAGGGTTTTGGTGCTGAAGTCAAACGTCGCATCATGATTGGCACTTATGTCTTATCGGCAGGCTACTACGACGCCTACTACTTAAAAGCACAGCAATGTCGCCGTCTGATTAGTAATGATTTCCAGCGAGCGTTTCAAGAGGTGGATGTCATCATGGGGCCAACCGCGCCTACCACAGCCTTCCGACTAGGCGAGAAAACCAACGATCCGGTGGCCATGTACCTCGCTGACATCTACACGATAAGCACCAATCTGGCTGGCTTACCGGGCATGTCAATTCCTGCCGGGTTTGCAGAAGGACTGCCGACCGGTTTACAAATTATCGGCAATTACTTTGACGAAGCTCGGCTGCTCAATATTGCCCACCGCTACCAACAGGTCACCGACTGGCACAAACAGATTCCAAGAGCATTTGCCTGATTCACTCAAAGGGGCTTCGGCCCCTTTTTTGTTTTGGCTGCTTCATAGCTATCCGCAGATTATGAGTCAAGCTGATGTCACGAGGACCATGAATGCTGAATTTCTGGCTCCGCATGGGATATTTCAGTTTCTCAAACTGGCTTTTGTATCTGACTCACAGAGCTCGCAAGGTTCGGCGAAAACAACGCTGTTTTTCAATTTTTTTCATCTGCGTAATCTGCGGATGAACACATGCTCTTTGCTGAACCAACAACATCCACCAGCATGGCAATCTGCTATCCTTTCGATGAGATTTTATATCCTGAGGAAGCACCTTCATGAAAGCCGCAGAACTGTTCGTCCAAGCTTTGGAAAACGAAGGAGTCGAGTATATTTTCGGTATTCCTGGTGAGGAAAACCTCGATGTCATGGATGCCTTGCTCGACTCGCGTATTCGTTTTATCACCACACGCCATGAACAAGGCGCTGCGTTCATGGCTGATGTGTACGGTCGTTTGACAGGTCGTGCAGGTGTTTGCATGGCTACACTTGGTCCGGGTGCAACCAATCTGATTACCGGTGTTGCTGATGCCAATATGGATCATGCGCCACTCGTGGCGATCGCTGGACAGGCCTCCACTCAGCGTCTGCATAAGGAATCACATCAAGTGCTGGATTTGGAAGCGATGTTTTTGCCCATCACCAAGTACTCAGTACGAATTGTCAGTCCGCAAGTCATCCCAGAAATCATCCGCAAAGCCTTCAAGGTCGCACAAACAGAAAAAACCGGTGCCTGCTTTATCGAATTTCCGGAAAACATTGCTGAAATGTCAGTAGAAGACTCGCCACTCAGCGTCAAAAACACTACTGCTCCTGAGCCGGCACGGGAACATATCGAACGCGCTGCAGAGCTGATATCCAACGCCAAAAACCCCATTATTCTCGCTGGTAATGGGGTGGTTCGCTCAGCCGCCGCAGAGACGTTAGCGGCTTTTGCCGAAAACCTGAATATACCGGTAGCCAACACCTTCATGGCCAAGGGTGTTATTCCGTTTCGTCACCCCATGGCACTGGGCAGTGTTGGTTTGCAGTCCAACGATTACGTCAACACCGGCTTTGCCAATGCCGATGTGATCATCTGTGTTGGCTACGACATGGTCGAGTATCACCCCTATCTGTGGCATCCTTCAAGGGATCGCAAGTTGATTCATATCGATACGACGCATGCCGAGGTCGATGCCTACTACAGCGTTCTGGTAGCCGTCGTTGGCAACATCAACCACAGCCTTAATCGTATCGCGGCACTTGCTTCACCTCATCAGGGCAGAGCATTGAGAACACTGCGCAACAGCCTTATTGAGGATATGAACCAACATAAAGAGGATCTTGAGTTTCCTGTCAAACCACAAAAACTCATCTGGGATTTACGCACCACAATGGATCTTGAAGATATCGTGATTTGTGACGTAGGCGCCCACAAAATGTGGATGTCGAGGATGTTTCGCTGTGAGTACCCCAACACCTGTATTATATCAAATGGCTTTGCCAGCATGGGCATCGCTGTGCCGGGTGCTATCGCGGCAAAATTGGCGCATCCACAGCGCAAAGTCGTCGCAGTGACTGGTGATGCTGGATTTCTGATGAACTCACAGGAAATCGAAACAGCGATACGCCTCAAGCTGGCCATTGTGATTTTGATTTGGAATGACGCCAGTTATGGACTTATCGGCTGGAAACAACAAAACCAGTTTGGACGCAAAAGTCATGTTGACTTTAGCAACCCTGATTTTGTCCAATACGCAAAATCTTTTGGCGCACAAGGTGTCAGAATTGAGCATACTGAGCAGTTGATGCCCGCGTTGAAAGCGGCATTTGATTGCAACACAGTCACCGTGATCGATTGCCCAGTAGATTACCGTGAAAATCTTAAACTGACTGCCAAACTCGGTCAGCTCACCAACCCAGATTGAGGTCAAGATGAAAGCAACAAGTCGCCTGCTAACCTACTGTGTCAGCATCGCATTGCTACTGTTTCTGGTATTTTGGTTCAGAGACGGCCATGGCCCAAAGTTGCCCGATATCAGCTTCACCGACATTGATGGACAGACGCACCAGTTAACAGACTACCTCGGTCAACCAATATTGGTGATTTTCTGGGCCACCGATTGTCCGGGCTGTATCCAGGAAATTCCTGATTTACAAAAACTTTATGCCGACTATGTTCCACAAGGATTGAGCATGCTGAGTATTGCCTTGCCTCATGACACCACGGAACATCTCAAGGCTATGCGAGCCGAACGCTCGCTGCCTTATTCGATTGTTTGGGATCAAGACGGCAGCATTGGCCGGGCGTTTGATAACGTGCGGGTCACGCCAACGCATTTTTTGATTGCGCCTAGCGGCGAGATCGTCATGCGCAAAATCGGTGTACTGGATCGACAGTTGATCGAAAACAGATTACATAGAATGGGACTTCAACCAGTTTGAGATGAAAACGCTCTACCCATCGACAAGCGAGTATGGTATAAAGTGCTGCTTTGTTGTTTCAGTCAGGCGCGTTAACACGCTGCCTGGAGTAAAAAGAGTTCATCAGGAGCAGGTTCTACAATGGCCAGAGTATGTCAGGTAACGGGTAAACGCCCCATGAGCGGAAACAATGTTTCTCACGCTCATAACAAAACAAAACGTCGCTTCCTCCCAAATCTTCACTCGCATCGTTTTTGGGTCGAGTCGGAAAACCGCTGGGTTAAACTGCGTGTCAGCAATCACGGTCTGCGCATCATAGACAAGCGCGGTATTGATGCAGTGCTAAGTGATATGCGTGGCCGCGGCGAAAAAATCTGAGGAGTTGAATCATGCGCGACAAAATCAAATTAGTCTCATCAGCCGGTACAGGTCATTACTACACCACTGATAAAAACAAACGCACCATGCCAGAGAAAATGGAAATCAAAAAGTTTGATCCCGTTGTTCGCAAGCATGTGATGTACAAAGAAGCAAAAATCAAATAGCCTAGCGTTACTGATATGCTCACTAAAAACCTGTCTCCGGATGGGTTTTTTTGTATCTGCTTGATAGCCCCGCAGACGAGTCTGTTCTAGCTAACCACAAAACACCGCCTCACAACGCAGAAAAACTTCAAGATCGGCGCGGTGCACTCAGTGATACACTGCTGAGAGGATATCGTCTGCCGACATGTTCTTATTTCATATGGTTGAACCCATTCGAGGATGGGGACTGATTGCTGGTAGACGCTTTACGAACAACATAAGTGGGCTAAAATACAGCATGCGCATCATGTACCTACCGCAAGTAAGTGAGACTCACCAAAAAGCGACCTATTCTGCAAATCAGGCTAAACCCGTTCTTTAGAGATCATGACAAAACTGCTGGAAGCAACCAACCTAGGCAAGAACTTCAGCCAACACATCGCGGTGAGTGATATCAATATTCACCTTTGTCGCGGCGAAGTGCTTGGTTTTTTGGGCCCCAACGGTGCAGGCAAGTCAACCACAATGAAGATGTTGAGTGGTAATCTTGCGCCCACGCATGGGCAAATTCTGATTAATGGTATTGATCTGCTCGAACAGCCCAAAAGCGCCAAAGTTCACATGGGTTATCTGCCTGAAACCCCACCACTATACAGTGAGCTGACTGTTAGAGAATTTCTGACTTTTTGTGGTCGGCTCAAGCAACTGACCAAGCAATCACTGCAAAGTGCTGTTGATAAAGTGATTGAGCGGTGTGGACTTGGTGATGTTCAGCATCGTTTGATAGGCCAGTTATCAAAGGGCTTTCAGCAACGTGTAGGCATTGCCCAAGCGATTGTTCATCATCCCGCTGTGGTGATTCTTGATGAACCAACGTCAGGCCTTGATCCCATCCAAATCCGTGAAATTCGTCACCTCATCCGCGAAGTGGCTGACGAACATAGTGTCATATTGTCGACGCACATTCTGCCCGAAGTGCAAATGCTGTGCGACAGAGTTCAGATCATTGCTCATGGAGCGTTACTGTTCAGTGACACTATTGATGCCCTGAGCACACACATGCATGCGTCGTCAGTGCAAGTCCAGTTAGCAAATGCCCCAACAGTAGATGAGTTATCTGCAATCGACGGTGTGGTCGCTATTCAAACAATTGCTGACTCGACTTTTCGTCTGCATTATCAACCTGAAAATGACCCCACAGAGCAATTGGTCAGCCAGGCAGTAACAAAAGGCTGGCAACTCCGGCAACTCATCGCAGATACACATAGTCTCGAAGATGTGTTCATGAAAATTGTTCAGAGAGAGGATGCCAGTAAAGATGCTTAATCTTGCCCGCAATGAACTCTACCGACTCTTTTTATCACCGCTTGCTTGGGTAATTCTCGCGCTGAGTCAGGCATTACTGGCTTATTTGTTTTTAAGTCATCTGGATTACTTTGTACAGATTCAGTCACAAATTGCTGCTATTCCAAGCGCACCTGGTGTAACAGAGATGATCGTTGCTCCCTTACTTGGCAATGCTGCGATTATCCTGTTACTGATCAGTCCATTAATCACCATGCGTTTAATGGCAGAGGAACGTCGCAACCAGAGTTTACCACTGCTGACCTCATCACCCCTGAGTGCTGCCGATGTAATCATAGGCAAGTTTCTTGGCAGTTTTGCTTTTTTACTGATACTGCTGCTGATGATCTTATTGATGCCACTGAGCCTGCTGCTTGGCAGTAATATTGACCTCATGCAACTAGCTTCTGGCGCGCTGGGGTTACTGCTATTGATTTCAAGTTTCATGGCGATTGGCTTGTTTCTATCTTCGCTGACCCGACAACCTGCAATTGCTGCGATAGCCACTTTCAGCCTGTTATTTTTTCTATGGATCGTCGATTGGGCCGGTCAATCGGGCCATGATGATGCCGGCTGGCTCGGCTGGCTGTCATTGCTCAAACATTTCGAACCGTTGCTGCTGGGTGAGCTTTACAGCGCGGATGTTGCCTACTATGTGATCGTGACAGTGACTTTTCTGTTGTTGGCGATACGAAAACTCGACAATGAGCGACTGACTGGATGAAGCTGAATCGACAACATATACGCCTGTTTATTGCGCAGAAGTGGCTATTCTGGGCGTTATTGGTTGTGGCTGTGATTCTACTGGCGCAGCTGGCCGAACACACCAACACCCGCATTGATATGACTACCACTCAACGCCATAGCCTCAGCCCAACGTCAATGAGTCTGCTGCAAAGTCTTGAGCAGACCATCGATATCGAAGTTTTTATCAGCCGCCATCATGAGTTTCGCGATCTAGCCAGTAACATTCTCAAGCGCTATCAGCGCGCCAGTTCACTAGTAAACGTTCGTTTTACGGATCCAGAGCTGACACCTCAACGTGTTCGTGAGCTGAATATTCGCCAGCAGGGTGAAATTCTAGTCAGCTCGGGCTCACGCAGGCAGCATGTACTCGATCTTTCTGAGCAATCGATCACCAATGCGCTCATCAGTGTGGTGAGACAACAACAACCAGTGATTGTATTTATCGAAGGCCACGGTGAGCGCAGTCCATTTAGCGACGCCAATTTTGGTCTGTCGCTGTGGTCTGGCTATCTCCAGGCAACCGGTGTAGAGATTAGCTCCTTAAATCTGGCGGCCAGCCCCTCTATTCCCGACAATACCAGTGTCATTGTCATTGCCAGTCCCCAGCGCACTTGGCTTGAAGGTGAGATCAGACTTATACAGCGATACATCGATGATGGTGGTAACTTGCTTTGGCTGGCAGAACCGGAACAGCACCTGCTACTTAGCCCTGTGGCTGAACAACTGGGACTGTATTTCAACAATGGCCGAGTGCTGGATATCAATGCGCAATTGCTGGGTATTCAAGACCCCGGATTTGTGGTGATTGCAGACTATGCCAATCATCCGGTGACAGTTGCCACCCCCTCAGTCACATTATTTCCCGACGCCGTTGCCATTGAGCAAAATACAGCCGTCGCCACTGATTGGGATTTCACCAGTCTGCTGCATACCGGTGATCAAAGCTGGATACAGATGAATACTGATAGAGCAGATGGGTTTTTGCCAGAGTTCAACCCTGATACGGACATGTTGGGCCCCTTCTCCATTGGCTATTTACTGGAACGCTGGCCGGACAGCGATGATACGCCTCAGCGCATCGCGGTGCTGGGTGATGGGGATTTTGCCTCAAATAGCTATCTTGGTAATGCGGCTAATCTTGATTTTGCCAACGCGCTGATCAACTGGCTAACCGAGGATGACGCATTGATTGAGATTCCGTTAATAACGACGCCTGACAATCAGCTGAAACTTTCCGATGTTCAATCCATCTTTCTCGTTATCGGTTTTCTGTTTGTATTACCGCTGCTATTGATTACCATCGGCGTATTACTTGGCTGGCAGAGACGCAGACGATGAGACGTCAGCTATTAACTAATCTGTTGTTGTTGGTTGCTATCTTGCTGGCTGCATTGGCCCTGCGATTCGCCATGCAAAGCCCTAGTCACAATACCTTGGCAGATGTCATTGGCTTGCAGACAGCTTCCAGTATCACGATTCAACGGCCTGGCAGTTCACCCGTAGGCTTGATTGAAAAATCCGGGCAGTGGCAGATGCAGCAGCCTCGACCGGCACGCGCCAGCAATCACCGCGTCGCATTGATTCTGCAATTACTAAATAGCCCTGTTTACAGTGAGTTTTATGTGTTTGATAGCAGTGAACTGCAGATGTTTGGTCTTGCACAGCCCAGATTAACCCTTCAGCTGGATGACACCCTACTACTGTTTGGTGATACGGAGTCGCTCAGCGGTCGACGCTATGTTATGCACAGCGGCGTGATCTATCTTATCGATGATGACATTTCTCCGCTATTACAGGCAGGGGCCGGCAATTTTGTCGACCCTCGAATGCTCCCAGAAGGCGCACAACTGCGGCGAATGACGCTGCCAATGCTCAGAGAAAGACAACTCGACCCACATCACAGCATCAACCTGATTCAGACACAAGGCAGCTGGCGCAGCGATATCAAACCCCCGTCTTTTGGAAGTGATGAACTGGTCCAGTTAATCCAAAACTGGTCAACCGCCTACGCCATGCAAGTAGCGATAATGGCAGACAATATGGTGCCGGAAAATGCTCTACCCGTTCGGATCTGGTTACGTCATGAAGATCAACCGCTGATAATGTGGGTAGAAGTCTTAGCCAATGGTCTGCTGATCAGTCACCCGCACGCAGACCTGCGTTACCTTTTTCCGTCGAGCATGCTGCAACAACTCTTTTTGCAGAGTCCCTCTTCAGATGCCTGAATTACCTGAAGTCGAAACCAGTCGTCGCGGCATTGCACCCTTTCTGGTGGGTCATAGCATCAGTGAGGTCATCGTCAGAGATCACCGTCTGCGTTGGCCGGTAAACCCAGATTTGCCAGCGATTTTAGCTCAGCAGCCAGTTCATCAAATCCGCCGCCGAGCCAAATATCTGCTGTTTGACTGTAATACTGGCACTTTACTGCTGCATCTTGGAATGTCAGGACGTTTGCGCGTGCTTGACTCGCATCAGCCGCTGTACGCTGACAAACATGATCATCTTGATATTGTCTTTGATAATGGTTATCGGCTTCGTTATACCGACCCAAGGCGGTTTGGCGCTGTTATCTGGACCTATGAGCCTGCTGAACAACATCCACTGTTGTCACATCTTGGTCCAGAGCCACTGGAAGCTGACTTTGACGCGGACTATCTGCTTGAAAAGGCAACCAAACGCCAGGTCGCCATCAAAACATTCATCATGAATGCTGAAATCGTAGTCGGTGTTGGCAACATCTACGCCAGTGAAGCCCTGTTTATGGCAGGCATTCACCCTAAAATGATCACTGCAACACTCAAACGAATACAGGCATTAAAGCTGGTTGATGCAATTCAGGCTGTGCTTGGCAAAGCGATTGCTGCAGGCGGCACCACCTTGAGAGATTTTCGTGACTCCGAAGGAAACCCCGGCTACTTTGCTCAAGAATTAAAGGTCTACAACAGAGCAGGGCAAGGCTGCAGACAATGTGGTCACCCAATAGAACTTTTCCGACAGGCCAACCGCGCCAGCTATTTTTGCCCAGTGTGCCAGCGACTATGAGCGATCAATACGCCTTATTCAAGCTGCGAAAAATATCTGGCAAGTTTGGCTATTTCTTCTGCAGTGTAACCTGTGGCATGATGCATCATCACGGTAGCATGCGCTTGCCCCGTCTGAAACTTCAACATTTGCTCAATAAAGTAGCTTTCATCAAGACCTGCCAATCGAGGCATGCTGCCGATACTGCGGCCCTCGGTTCCGTGACAGGCCGCACAAGTTGCTGCCAATAACACCACATTTTGTTCAGCGTGCGCGGCTGATACTGCCAGACACATGGCCACGCCGACCACTAACTGTGTTTGCATCGTCACTCCTCAGATACATCAAGGTCATTCCAGACGCATAGGCTATAATGCTGTTCTGAATGTCTCTCAATGATACCTCATGTCCGAAACAATAGAACTGCATAGCGAAATTCCTGATCAACTCACCGGCATGCGCCTAGATCAGGCACTGGCAAGCTTATTCCCCGATTATTCACGCGGCCAATTGACCGAATGGATCAAAGCCGGTGAGGTACTGCTTGATAATAATCAACGTCGGCCCCGCGACAAAGTTCATGCTGGCGAACAAATTGTCATTCGCGCCACGCTCCAAGTACAGGATGAGCATTGGCAAGCCGAAGCACTGCATCTGGACATTGTTTACGAAGATGAAGAAGTACTCATCCTCAACAAACCAGCGGGCATGGTCGTTCATCCCGGCGCGGGCAATCATCAGGGGACACTAGTTAATGCTCTGCTCAATCATGCGCCTTCACTGACACACATACCCCGCGCCGGCATCGTGCATCGTATCGACAAACAAACAACCGGCTTATTGATGGTTGCCAAAACACTAAGAGCCCACAAATCACTCATCAGCCAGCTTCAAGAACGCTCTGTACTTCGAGAATATCAGGCCGTGGTGGGCGGCGTGCTCACTGCAGGCGGAACTGTTGATGAACCGCTGGGCCGTCATCATATTGATCGCAAACGCATGGCTGTCACGGAGACTGGTAAACCTGCGGTGACTCATTATCGGGTTGTAGAGCGATTCCGTGCACACACCCATATTCGCTGCAAACTGGAAACCGGCCGTACCCATCAAATACGTGTTCACATGGCCTACATACGTCACCCATTGGTCGGCGATCCTGTTTATGGTGGTCGAATGCATGGCAAAGGGCTAACTGAAGCCTGTCGCGAGGCTGTCATAGGCTTTCGACGCCAAGCTTTGCATGCAGGTCTGTTAGGATTTGAGCATCCTGCCAGCAGTGAACTGGTCAGCTGGGAAGTGCCAATACCGGATGATATGCAGGCCATGATATCAGCCCTGCAACTCGATGCGGCCACTGTAAATTAATTGTCATTTATTGCAGATAAGGTTGGGATTATTATGATGACACTTTTGAGCAAAGTAAGCATGATGTGTCTGTATCTGAGCCTGACAGTGGGCATCAGCAGTGCGGATGATATTCGCCAAACGACAAGCAATAATTGGCTGACCGAAGCAGAGAGCAAAACGCTCCGCGATGAGCGGCTGCAAGCGTATCTTGGTGGCTTTAGCGCATCCATGCAAGAGATAGGTCAGCGATATCAGCACACCTTTCATGCTATCAATGAAGAAAACTGGCTGTTGGCTGATTATCATTGGGATAAGATCAGAGCGGCACTTGAAAACGGAATCATGAAACGTCCTGCCAGACGCGCCAGCGCAGAAGCTATTTTCCTTGGAGCGCCATGGCTTGGCTTCTCAGAGGCTTTGGCCAGTGAGGATAAAGCAGCGGTTTTCCACGCCTTTCGAATGGCGACTGACGCCTGCATGGCCTGCCATATTGCTGAAGGTGTTGCCTTTATGAACCAACAACCGCTGTTTCATCTCATATCAGACCAGACTAATCAAAAAACACCACGATGATTGAAATATCAAAAGCCTTTGGCAAACTGGGTCTGACAGCATTTGGTGGGCCTGTCGCGCATATTGGTTTCTTTCGGCAGGAATTTGTTGAACACAGACAATGGATCACTGAGCAGCAGTTTTCGCAATTGCTTGCCATTTGTCAGTTTTTGCCGGGCCCGGCCAGCAGCCAAATGGGTTTCGCGATTGGCTTGATGCGGGCAGGCTGGCTCGGAGCCTTTGCAGCGTTCGTTGCCTTTACCCTGCCTTCTGCAGTGGCCTTGTTTGCTTTTGCCAGCTTTGCTATCTATCTTGACAATGCCAGCGGTCAGGCAATTATTCAGGGCCTGAAACTAGTCGCAGTGGCAGTTGTTGCGCATGCCGTGTTTAGCATGTCCAAAAGCCTTACCCCCGACAGGCCCAGACGTTTCATCGCCCTACTTACACTATGGATTTTGCTGTTGTTCAGCCATTTGTGGATGCAGTTACTTGTCATTGTCATGGGAGCACTGTTCGGCCTTGTCATGTGCCGACATCTCACAACGCCAATCAGTCAGTTGTCCGTCAACTACTCAAGCAGACTGGCCACTTTTTTTGCGCTGCTATTTGCAAGCTTATTGTTGTTTAGCATTGTTTTACCCACAGCGCAAAGTACGCCCTTGAATATGTTTGCCACTTTCTATCAGGCTGGCGCACTGGTATTCGGCGGCGGCCATGTGGTGCTACCACTTCTTGAACAAAGTACGGTCGGTTATGGCTGGGTGGATACAGATACCTTCTTGGCAGGGTATGGTGCTGCTCAAGCTGTGCCAGGCCCTTTGTTCACATTTGCCAGTTATCTGGGTGCCGAAATTAATACCGGATTACCTGCAAGCTTGGGCGCGCTGATTGCGATTATGGGCATCTTCCTGCCCGGATTTTTATTGCTGCTTGCGGTACTACCCTTCTGGGCAAAAATTGCGTCAATTCCAAAGGCCAGCGCTGCCATTGTGGGTGTCAATGCTGCGGTTGTCGGGCTGTTGGCTGCTGCTTTGTATGACCCCATTATCACCAGCAGTCTTCATCACTGGACTGACGTAATTATAGCCTTGCTTGGATTTCTCATTCTGACCGCGCTTAAACAATCCGCGCTGTGGGTTGTCTGCTTCTGTCTCGTTGCATCACTCGGCTTATCAATACTGCCTTTGCTGAACTGATACGCTTAGCAATCCAAGGTATTGCAGGGCGAGTCTCCTGGGCATAAAAAAAGGGGCGATATATCGCCCCTTTTTTGTTGTTAACGCTGGACGCTTATTTCTTAGCAGCGGCTTCGCGCTCTTTGGTTTCTTTGATTACTTCTTCTGACACGTTACGAGGACATGGCAGATAGTGCAAGAATTCCATTGAGAACTGACCACGACCAGAGGTCATGGTACGCAGCGTACCGATATAGCCAAACATTTCGCTCAGTGGCACTTCAGCTTTGATGCGAACACCCGTTGCACCGGCATCTTGAGATTTGATCATGCCACGTCGACGGTTCAAATCACCGATAACGTCACCGACATTGTCTTCTGGGGTGAACACGTCAACTTTCATGATTGGTTCAAGCAGTTGAGGACCGGCTTTAGGAATTGACTGACGGAAACCGCCCATAGATGCCAATTCAAACGCGATTGCTGATGAGTCAACGGCGTGGAACGCACCGTCAAACAAATTAATTTTAACGTCCAGCAGCGGGAAGCCCGCCAGTACACCACGGCCCATCATCTTCTTGAAACCACCCTCAACTGCAGGCCAGTATTCACGCGGCACTGTACCACCGGTAACTGTAGACTCAAATTGGAAACCGCTGCCAGGCTCGCCTGGTTCAATGATGTAATCAATTCGACCAAACTGACCAGAACCACCCGATTGTTTCTTGTGGGTGTAGCTGTCTTCAACGCGTTGCGTGATGGTTTCACGGTAGGCGACTTGTGGCTCACCAACAATCACATCGATGCCGTGGGTACGCTTGAGGATGTCGACTTTGATATCCAGATGCAGCTCACCCATACCTTTCATGATTGTTTCGCCACTGTCTTCGTCAGTTTCAACACGGAATGAAGGATCTTCTTTGATCATTTTGCCCAGTGCGATACCGAGTTTTTCAGCAGAGCCTTTGTCTTTAGGCGCGATGGCGATAGAGATAACTGGATCCGGGAAGACCATCGGTTCGAGTGTGGCTGGGTTTTTCGGATCACACAGGGTGTGACCGGTTTGTACGTCTTTCATCCCCACAATTGCGATGATGTCACCAGCATGGGCATAATCCAGCTCGTTACGGTCATTGGCATGCATTTCCACCATGCGGCCAACACGCTCAGTCTTGCCCGTAAAGGTGTTGAGAATGGTGTCACCTTTTTTCAGCTCCCCTGAGTAAACACGAACGAATGTCAGCGCACCGAAACGGTCATCCATGATTTTGAACGCCAGTGCGCGTAATGGGGCATTGATTTCAACTTTAGCGACATTGCCGGTTTCGTTACCTTCGAGGTCAACTTCTGGTTGTGGATCAACTTCAGTCGGGTCAGGCAGATAATCAACAACTGCATCTAGCACCAGTTGCAGACCTTTATTTTTGAACGAACTACCACAGTAGGTCGGGAAGAAAGCCAAGTTCAATGTGCCTTTACGGATGCATTTTTTCAGATCGTCCACTGATGGCTCATCACCCTCTAAGTAGCGTTCCATCAGATCATCATCCTGCTCAACCGCAGTTTCGATCAGTTTTTCACGCCATTCTTCGATTTGGTCAGCCATCTCTTCAGGCGGCTCTTCGATGCTGAAGTTTTCAGGATCTTTCTCGTCTGGCCAGTACCAAGCTTTACGGGTCAGTAGATCAACCACGCCCTTGAACTCGTCTTCGATGCCGATAGGCAGTACCATCACCAGCGGAGTGGCGGCCAAGACATCTTCAACTTGCTTGACAACACGATAGAAGTCAGCACCCATACGATCCAATTTGTTGACATAAATCAGACGAGATACTTCAGAATCGTTGGCATAACGCCAGTTGGTTTCAGATTGGGGCTCTACACCACCGCTACCGCAGAATACGCCGATACCGCCGTCCAGAACTTTCAGTGAACGGTATACTTCAATGGTGAAATCAACGTGACCTGGGGTATCAATAACATTCAGACGATGGCCTTTCCAAGCACAGGTCGTGGCGGCAGACTGAATAGTAATGCCGCGCTCGGCTTCCTGTTCCATGAAGTCCATGGTGGACTCACCTTCGTGAACCTCACCGGTCTTGTGAATTTTACCGGTCAGTTTAAGAATACGTTCAGTGGTGGTGGTCTTGCCGGCATCAACGTGGGCGAAGATACCGATATTGCGGTATTTGGATAGATCGGAAGCAGCCATAAATCCTGTTCTCTGTAAATTATCAAAAAGCGATGATCGTCATCAGCAAAGAGTTAAACCCGACAATTCTAAACCAGAATGACGGTCTATGCATCCCCAATTGCGCAGCACTGCGGCAGGCCCTGTTACACGGTTGTGTATGGGGTATTACATTAAAAGTGTGACTCTAACGCTGTTTTAGTTGCGCAGGTAGCCACTGGTGTCGATAGACAACTGCCGGTACGGCAAGCACCAAAAACAAGCAAAGTGTGGTGACAAAAAATTCCCAGTCTTGTTGATAGATATTGCCGGAAAATCGCTGCTCAAAACCTGCCGCGATCATTAAAGCGACAAGATAATAAACTATCAACTCGCCGAGACGCACCCAGGCAGATTTGGCTGAGCTGAGTTTAATGACAACAAAGACCCGCTCGTTTACCCAAGGCAAACTGGCCAAGACAAACCATAACAACAATAACGCAGCGACAGACATAACTAACTCATAACAGTGATACAAAGTGCCAGCAACGATCCCGGAAAAAGGCCCAGTCCCAACACCAACAAAACATTCGAGCTAAACATGATACGCGCTGGAGCCGAAACCTGCACGGTAAGCTGTTGTTCCGGCGCATCAAAATACATGACCTTGATAACTCGTAGGTAGTAGTAGGCACCAATGACAGACATCAACACTGCAATCACTGCGACTGCAATCAGATTTACATCGACCACTGCCTTGATGACCGTTAGCTTGGCATAAAAGCCTGCCAACGGCGGGATGCCAGCCATTGAAAACATCAAAATAAGCATCATCAGCGCATACCAGGGTTGTGACTTGCCCAGTCCCTTGTAATCGGCAATTTCCTCCGCCTCAAAACCCTGCTTGCTGAGCAGCAAAATCATGCCAAAACCACCCAGCGTCATCAGTGCATAGACCAAGGTGTAGAACATTGAGGCAGCATAGCCTTCAGCTGTTCCGGACAATACCCCTAGCAGTAAAAAACCGACATGCGAAATGGTCGAATACGCCAGCATTCGTTTCAGGTTTGTCTGGACGATTGCGACCAGATTACCGACAATCATCGACAGTACCGCCAGCATGATCAGCATGTCCTGCCAGGCATCCTGCACGCCGCCAAGGCCATCAAGCATCAGGCGAATCAACATAGCAAACGCGGCGACTTTAGGGGCTGCGGCCAAAAACAGCGTCACCGCTGTGGGTGCACCTTGATAGACATCTGGTAGCCACATATGGAAAGGCACCGCACCAAACTTAAAGGCCACGCCGATGACAATAAACACCAACCCAAAACTGAGCACAGTGTTGTTCATCATGCCGCTATCAATGGCTAGTGCAATATCTGCCAGCGCTAAGTTGCCTGTGACACCATAGATAATCGACATACCATACAACAACATGCCCGAGGCAATTGCCCCGAGGATAAAGTATTTCATGGCTGCTTCTGTGGCGATAAACGAGTCACGGTGCATCGCAACCAATGCATAGAGACAGAGAGACATTAGCTCAAGTCCCAGATACAAGGTGAGGAAATGTGATGCTGACACTAATACCATCATGCCCAGCGTGGCAAACAATACCAACACATAAAACTCGCCTTGCAGCAGGCCGCGATCTTTGAGGTAATCGTGACTGTATAGCAGTACCAGCATATTAATCAGACAGATACTGAGTTTGAGTACGTCAGAAAGTGAATCTTTGATGTAGGTGTTACTAAAGGCCAGGCCCTGCTCACCCATTGTTAACACAATCACCAGTGCCGTCGCAAAAAGTGACAACTGCGTCAGTGCGTAAGTCCAGTTGATTTTATCTTTGCCTGTAAAAGCAATAAACAACAATAGTGTCAGGGCAAGGCCGAGCATGAGCATTTCGGGCAAGGCATAAGATGGATTGGTGAGCGAAAATGGCATTATCAGTCCTCTACAGCTTGCTTTGTGCCAGTTGGGTGAGCAGATTTTCTACTGAGGCATGCATCACCGACAACAAGGGATCAGGCCAAACACCTATCAACAGCACTATGGCCGCGAGTGATGCCAACATGAAGAATTCTCGCCGATTGACATCCTGCAAAGCTGCTACCTGCTCATTGGCTATCTCACCAAAAAATACCCGCTTGACCATCCATAATGTGTAAGCGGCGCCGATGATCAATGTGGTAGCGGCCAAGAATGCGTACCAAAAATTCGCCTGAAATGCCGCCAAAATCACCATAAACTCGCCGACAAAACCGGAGGTTCCCGGCAGACCTGCATTGGCCATGGCAAAAAAGACGGCAAATGCGGTAAATATTGGCATGCGATTGGCAACGCCGCCGTAAGCATAGATATCTCGGCTGTGCATGCGGTCATACAACACGCCCACACTCAGGAACATGGCAGCGGCGATAAAGCCATGAGAGATCATTTGCACCATAGCGCCCTCAATAGCCAGCACTTCACCATAGCCATTATTAGTATTGGCAAAGATACGAAACACAATAAACAGGCCCAGGGTGACAAAGCCCATATGCGCGATACTCGAATAGGCAATCAGTTTTTTCATATCGGTTTGAGCCAGTGCCACAAAACCGATATACACCACCGCTATCAATGACAACATGATGACCAGCCAGTCAAGTGTCATGCTGGCATCTGGAGTGATAGGCAGGGCAAAACGTAACAAGCCATAGCCGCCAATCTTCAGCGTGATGGCAGCCAGAATAATCGAACCACCGGTAGGTGCTTCTACGTGAGCATCAGGCAGCCAGGTATGCACTGGCCACATCGGTATTTTTACGGCAAAGGCGATCAAAAATGCCAAAAACAACCATATTTGCTGGTTCAGCGTTAGCGGCACCGCGTGATAATCAACAATGGCAAAACTGCCCGTTTGAAACTGCAGGTACAGCAATGCCAACAATAAAAACACCGAACCTAGAAAGGTGTAGAGGAAAAACTTCAGCGTGGCATATACCCGATTGGGGCCACCCCAGATGCCGATGACCAGAAACAGTGGTATCAACATCGCCTCAAAGAACACGTAAAACAAGATGGCATCCAACGCCGAAAAGACACCAATCATCATGCCTTCCATGATCAAGAAAGCGGCCAGATAATAATGCAGACGGTCCTTGATAACCTCCCAAGCTGCGATGACTACCAACAAGGTCGAGAATGTGGTCAACACAATCAAGGGCATGGAAAAACCATCGATACCCAGGTAATACTCAATATTGAATGCACGCACCCACGACAGTCGCTCGACAAACTGCATTTCATGAGTGCTGCTGTCAAAACCGATAATTAATAACAATGACACTACAAACGTCAGCAGCGACGTGAGCAGTCCAACCGGTCGTATTGCTCGATGTTCAGCCGGCATCATCAGCAATATCAAGCCACCGACTATTGGCAACCAGATAAGTAGGCTTAACATTGGTAAATCGGTTAAGGTCATGGCCCCGTCACCCTTTCACAAACCAGGTGAGCATCAGCCACACCCCTAGGATCATGGCAAACGCATAATGGTATAAATAGCCGGTCTGCATATGCCGACCTAACCTAGCGATCAGATTGATAAGCTTCGCAGTACCATTCACCACAACTCCGTCAATCATTACACGGTCACCGGCATTTGACAGCAAATTACCAAGTCCACGTGAACCACCGGCAAACACACAATCATTAAAACCATCAAAACCGTATTTGTTATCCAGAACCTTGTGAATACGAGGAAAACGTTGCTGAATTTGCGCTGGAAGCTCAGGCCGTTTGATATACAACAACCAGGCAGTCAACACGCCTGCCAGTGCCAGCCAGACAGGTAAGGCAGTCAAGCCATGCAGCACAAAACCGAGCAGTCCATCATAGCCCGCCGCTGCCAAAACATCGTTCTGCGGCATTACAGTAATCACACCGCTAAAAAAGTCGCCATACACAATATCGCCAATGAGATAACCGGCTAGCACCGATGGAATCGCTAGCAAGACCAGTGGCACAGTAATCGACTGGGGCGATTCATGGGGCGGATGTTCTTGCGCGTCAAAGCGTGGCTTGCCATGAAACACCAAGAAAAATAAACGGAAACTATATAACGCCGTGACAAACACACCAATCATCACTGCCCACAAAGCAAAGCCAGCCCCCGGAATGCTCGACGCATGAACGGCTTCGATAATCGCATCTTTAGAGAAAAAGCCTGACAAGCCCGGAAAACCAATCAATGACAGAGTCCCTATCAGGCTAGTCCAATAGGTGATGGGTAGAAAACGTCTGAGTCCACCCATTTTTCGAATGTCTTGCTGATGATGCAGTGCGACAATCACAGAGCCTGCCGCCAGAAACAGTAGCGCCTTGAAAAAGGCATGCGTAAACAAATGGAAAATACCGGCGGCATAGGCAGAAACACCCAAGGCCACTGTCATGTATCCGAGTTGAGATAGCGTTGAATAGGCAATGACTCGCTTGATATCGTTTTGCACCAATCCAAGCAGGCCCATAAACAAGGCCGTCACCGCACCCACCACCAGCACAAAGGATAATGCAGTGCTTGACCACTCAAACAAGGGTGACATTCTTGCCACCATGAAAATGCCGGCAGTTACCATGGTGGCGGCATGAATCAGTGCAGAGATCGGTGTCGGACCTTCCATCGAATCAGGCAACCAGACATGCAAGGGCACTTGTGCAGATTTACCCAT
>SKGV01000016.1 GCA_007117275.1 Methylophaga sp. | reverse complement strand
GTGGCTTGATACTGATGAGATCGATCATTGATCCAGAAGCCAAACGTTGCAATGAAGATACTGGTTAGTACTGTTTCTTCCAGGGCCCGGCGAGGCAATGTTGCTTTACGCTGGCTGGCCTCGCGTAACCATTGCACCGTGCGACTGATTCGTATGATCGCCGGAAACTGAATGTGCACATGACCAAACTCAAGTTTGGCGGCGATCATCTGGCGAGTGACGTGTTGGTGTTGGCCGAGCGCCTCAAACCAGGCCATCAGGCAATATGCAATTTTTTGACGTGCCGGCAGTTGGGAAAAGCCCAACTGGTCAGATGCCTTTAGCATCGCCTCGTCGGCTCGGTCAAACCAGGCATCGATAAGGGCATCTTTTTCGCTAAATTGTGATCGTACGTCATTAAGACTGATGCCAAGTCTATCGGCGACTTGGTAAAGTTTGATTGATTCCCAGCTTGACTCAGCGGCGAGCATGACAGCCGTATCAACAATAGTCTCTCTGAGGGAGGTTTCAGTCATCATACGATTCCTCTGCAGCTATGACAGCAGAATAATCTGCGCACCCCAAAAACACAAAAGCCCCGAGAACGGGGCTTTTGTTGACAATTCGCTAAAGAATTAGCGATTGCAGATGTACATTGTGACTTCGAAGCCGAAACGCATATCTGAATATTCTGGTTTAGTCCACATGATTGTATCCTCAACTGGTTTAGGTATGTGGTCATCCATTCAGATTCAACCACACCTTCATGTTACTCGAGCGTTGAGATTAAAAAATCAGTGAACTACCTGATTGTTGTCAGGATTTTTCTGAGCATAAAAAAACCCCGCTGAGCTATCAGCAGGGCTTTTTCAATAAGCGTCTATCGGGACTATTACAGTCTGACGATGTTTTCGGCTTGTGGACCTTTTTGACCTTGAGTTACTGTGAACTCAACGCGTTGACCTTCGGCCAAGCTTTTGAAACCTTCGCCTTGGATTTGGCTGAAGTGAGCAAAAACGTCAGGGCCGTTTTCTTGTTCGATGAAACCAAAGCCTTTAGCGTCGTTAAACCATTTTACGGTACCAGTAGAAGTAGCCATATTAAATTTCCTATTCGTAAATATAAAAGCCGCCCAGTTGGGCCTTGCTGGAAAAGAGCATGATTGTTACAAACAGGACGAGCTACGGCAGCGGTGACACTTTAGGTAAAACTTCGAAATGCGTAAATAATCATTAAGCGGTTTTCAAGCAATTGATACTCTATAGGGATTTTTAGACAAGGTCAAAATATTTTAACAGTCTGATTTATAGTATTCTGATAGCTATAGAAGGCGACTTTTTTGGTGGTTTGAAAAGGCTATCGTGTTTAACGCACTAGAAAAGCGCCTCTATTTCGACATTAGTTTTATAACCCACTGATCCATATCGTCTATGCGACATTCTGAGTGAGGTGGTTAGCCGTAGAGTGTCCTATTGAATGCAATCACAATAGCTGTTAGCGTGGAAATGCAAATGATTCTGTAAATGGAGGCTTCGCAATGACAATGATGAAAGCAGCGGTGTTTGTCGAGCCTGGGCGGATTGAGATTGAAGATAAGCCCATTCCGGATGTGGGTGCCAATGAGGCATTGATCCGCATTACCACAACGACTATCTGTGGTACTGATGTACACATCTTGAAAGGCGAATATCCTGTGACATCCGGATTGACTATCGGTCATGAGCCAGTTGGCGTGATTGAAAAATTAGGACGTAATGTTCAGGGCTATCAGGAAGGACAGCGTGTCATTGCAGGCGCTATCTGCCCGGGTTTTCACTCTTATGCCTGTCAAGACGGCTGTTCGGCACAGGATGGTGGTTCGCACAGTCATGGCTACAAACCATTGGGCGGTTGGCGTTTTGGTAATACTATTGACGGTGCTCAAGCTGAGTATCTTTTGGTGCCAGATGCGCAGGCGAATTTGTCACCGGTTCCTGAACATCTGACTGATGAGCAGGTATTGATGTGTCCCGACATCATGTCTACGGGGTTTGCCGGTGCAGAAGCAGCCAATATCCGCATTGGTGACATGGTGGCAATTTTTGCGCAAGGGCCTATTGGTCTCTGTGCAACAGCCGGTGCACGCTTACGTGGCGCGAGTCTGATTATTGCCGTCGATGGCGTTGATGAGCGTCTTGCCATGGCCAAGCAAATGGGCGCAGATATCACCTTAGATTTTCGTAAAGAAGATGTCGTCAGTGAAATCATGAAACTCACCGGTGGCCGCGGCGTTGATGCTTCGATAGAAGCCCTTGGCCTACAGCAGACATTTGAATCGGCGCTTCGGGTATTGAAACCCGGCGGTACGCTGTCCAGCCTTGGCGTTTACTCGAGTAATTTGACCATCCCCCTTGATGCATTTTGCGCAGGTCTTGGTGATCATAAAATCATCACGTCACTGTGTCCGGGCGGCAAGGAACGTATGCGCAGATTGATGGATATTATCGCCTCGGAACGACTGGACCTTGGAGCGATGGTGACTCATCGTTTCAAACTCGAGCAGATAAAAGAGGCATATGAGCTGTTTTCACATCAGCGTGATGGCGTACTCAAAGTCGCCATTGAGACCTGAAATCTCTCAGTCGCTATTGAGGAACTCACTATTTTGAATTGGGTCGGCTAATACTCGTTGGCAAAGATATGAGGAGCATCATGAAATTAGCAGCACTTGCATTCACCGTTGTACTGATGACGGCCTCTCAGCTGCATGCAGCAGAATCAGAGCGTATCTGGTCTGCGATTGGTGAAGAAGGCGGTGTCAGTTTCTTTGCAGACCTGACAACGATTAATCGGCAGTCAGGCAATGCCACTATGTGGATGTTGTCAGACTTTGCTACGGCTAGAGAAGACCGCAGCAGTGGCGAAGCGTTCGTTTCACAGATGGGTTTTTTTGAATTCGACTGTCAACAAGCCAAGTCGCGTATTCTTTATTATTCACGGCACACTGAACATCAGGCTGGTGGTGAAACAATCTTCGAACGTGATTTACCGGATAACGATTGGCGACCCATTCCTGAAGAGACGCAGCGCGATGCTGAACGCATGCTTGCCTGTGAATGAGCTGGCTTGATTGGTGATAAAAAAGGGCGCTCATCGAGCGCCCTTTTTACTGGCAAAAACAAACAGCGTTTAATCGTAGCTGTAATGCTTTTTCAGTTGTTTGGTGACGCGCCACATGCTTTTTAGCCCGGCTGGAAACTCGACATAATCACCGGGAACGACGGTGACAGGCGACCCACCGTCTGGAGTGACCACAATTTCACCTTCGAGAATATAGGCTTTTTCGGTTTCATCAAAGTCCAGTCTGAACTCTGTTACCGGGCAATCCCAAGTCTCCCAACTGGCAACGCCCAGTTGCTTGAGAAAATCGTCAGTCGGGTTTTTCACAATCTTGATTTCTGGCATAACTATCCTGAATAAGCTAATTTTAGTTCAGGGTCGGGCAGGGGGACCCTGACGGGAAGCAGGTATCTCATGACCTTTGATCGTTCATCGTTACCTGCAGCTACTGTCAGTAATTGACCGAGGCATAATAGCAAAAAAGCGGTCGCATCGGCATAAACTGGCATCAGTATTCAGCGTGTGTCTTAGTTTTGGAGAAACACTCATGGCCTGGATCATTAGTAAATATCTGATCACAGCAGCAATGGTGGTACTGATTTCAGAAATTGCCAAGCGCAGTGATAAGCTCGGTGCATTGTTGGCAGCCTTGCCCATGATCACTGTCTTAACCCTGTTATGGCTGTATTTTGAAAAACAGCCTACCGACAAAATTGCCAATCATGCCTGGTACACGTTTTGGTACGTCATCCCTACATTGCCGATGTTCCTGGTGTTTCCATACGTGATGCACAGATATAGCTTCTGGCCAGCGATGTTGGTGTCTATACCGATCACTATAGCCTCTTTTCTATTGCTTGCGTTTATGGTTAAGCGTTTCGGTATTCACTTGCTGTAAAGCCATCTTGCTGCGTGCCGTGATAACCACGCTGTCGATTCAAACCTAGCTGGCGTGTTGATCTTGAGCGTGTGAATGAGTATCGGTGATGCCTGGATTTGAAGGCGCGTCCAGTAAAGAGCTGAGCGCACTGTATGCCCGTCCTGCGGAATTTTTGATCATCCGCGTGTGTCCTAACCTTTAATCTAGCCATGCGAGAAGCCCATGAAAACTCCCCTGATCGTTCTGACGATGCTCAGTTTGAACCTATCTATGTCTTATCTGCAGGCAAGCGACAATCCGCAATGTGAAATGATTGCCGCGCTGACCAATGATTATTATCACCACAAGCAAAGTGGTAAAACCTATGACCAAGTGATGCAGCAACATCGCCCGGAATTTGCCAATGATGAATTTCTAAGAATTGTCGACCTGGCTATCAATCTTGCGTATGCGCTGCCTGAAGAGATGTCGGAAAGTGATGTTCAAAAGAAAGTCCATGACAGTTGTGCTCGGCTTCAGCCCTGAATCGCATCATGATTGATAAGGGGAAATCAAGGTTGCACAGAAAGATGATTGCTTGTCAGTAAAGGTTCTAAATGAGGCCAAATGTTTGCCAGCAATTGTGGTTGTGCTGCTTCTGTAGGGTGTAATCCGTCCGCTTGCATCATAGCATCGGCATCATAGACACCCTCCAGGAAAAACGGCAGCAAATCAACCTGATATATCTCGGCGAGTTCAAGGTATATCTCAGCAAAAGCGCGGGTATAACGCGGTCCATAATTGGGTGGTAGTTCAATACCGACCAGTAATAGTGCCGCGTCTGGCAGCGCTAGTTGGATCATCTGTTCCAAGTTGGCACGAATTGACGCAAGGGGATGACCGCGCAGGCCATCATTGCCGCCGAGTTCGATAATGACCAAGTCCGGCTGGTGAACAGCAAGCAATCTAGGCAGCCGGGCAAGACCGCCCTCGGTAGTTTCACCACTGATACTGGCGTTGATTACCTGCCAGTTAGGTGTGCTCTCATCAGAGAGTCTTTCCTGTAACAGGGCAACCCAGCTTCTATCTCTGTCAATACCATAGGCGGCACTGAGGCTGTCACCCACAACTAATAAAACGGGCTCGGTCGCACTCGCCTTAAGCGGACTGGCTAGCCAAAAACTGATACTGAGTAAAATAATGAAAACTTTCATGGTTAAAAATGATCTCATGCAAGCCATAGGAAATTAAGGGGACAATATGCTCATAGGTGGACAATCGGCAAGTGGCAATGACTGCATGATAAAAGTAGACAAGCTTCACCATCACATCACACTCTCTGAACAAACCTTGCCCATTCTCAACGATATCAATCTGACGATTGCGTATGGGGAATCTGCCGCTATCGTTGGCCGATCCGGTTCTGGAAAAACGACGTTGCTTGGTCTGATGGCTGGACTGGACACTGCGCTATCCGGTGAGATATGGCTGGATGGACACTCGCTATCAAGTCTCAGTGAAGATGAACGAGCCGAGTTGCGAGCCAGCCGTGTTGGCTTTGTATTTCAATCCTTTCAGTTATTGCCCGCGTTGACAGCGCTGGAAAACGTTATGTTGCCGCTGGAGTTGTCTGGGGTCAATACAGCCAGACAGCGTGCACAGGATCTCTTAAAACGGGTTGGGCTGGAGCAAAGATTACAGCATACACCGAGACAATTATCGGGCGGCGAACAACAGCGTGTTGCGATCGCGCGTGCTTTTGCAGTGGAGCCGAAAATTTTGTTTGCTGATGAGCCAACCGGAAACCTCGACAGTCAAACAGCAGACAGCGTGATTGAGTTGCTCATGCAACTTAATCAAGAGCAAGGCACAACATTGGTGATGGTCACGCATGATCAAGCACTAGCTGACCGATGTGATCGTCAGTTCATCATCGAAGCCGGTTACCTGCATGAGCGAACTCAGGGGCTGGATGCATGACATCTCAACATCACCATGCCTGTGGTTCACGGACAGCCATGCGGCATTTGCTCACCACTCTATCGGTGCAATTCCCACAAGGATGAAAATGAACGAAATACTGATATTCAGGGATTTGCGGCAACGCACCGTCAAAGTCATGTTGCTTTCCGTGTTAATTGCTGTCAGCAGTGTCGCCACCATAAGTCTTTTTTCCGAGCATTTGCAGCACACATTGCTCAGCTCCGCCAATACATTCCTAGCAGCAGACCGGCAACTGAACAGTCGCAGCAGTGCGCCAATTCCAACCGAGTGGATAGCGCGCGCGCAGTCAAAAGGTCTTCACACCAGTCTGGTAGCAGAGTTTTCCACCATGGTAGCGAGTGATTCTGGTTATCACTTGGTGGCGGTCAAATCGGTCGATGATTACTATCCACTGCGAGGTGAGCTCGACTGGCAAGCCGATCTAGACAGCCCTCGTCAGTCACTTGATCATGGTCCGGCACGAGGGGAGGTTTGGTTGAATCCTCGGCTGATGAGAATGCTACAAGTGTCATTGGCTGACGAAGTCGAAATTGGCGTTGCTACCTTCAAAGTTACTGGTCTTTTGCTGCGTGAGCCGGACGCCAGAATGAACTTGTCGGCACTGGCACCGAGATTAATGATGCATCTGGATGATGTGCCATCCACTGAGGTTGTCCAACCGGGCAGTCGGATTCGATACCAGGCATTGTTTGCCGGTGCAGAATCAGCTCTTGTTGATCTGCAACAGTGGCTTGAACCGCAAATTGCCGATGCATTTCGTTGGGTTGATGTGCGACAGACAGAAAGTCTGGGTCAAGCACTAGATCGTGCTGAGGCGTTTTTAATGCTGGGCGGTAGCTTAGCGGTTTTGCTGGCGGCAGTTGCCATTGCTGTTTCCAGTCGAGAATATGCGCGATCACAAAGAGATGTGGTGGCGCTCTATAAAACCTTTGGTATGACAGGGCGAAAAATCCAGCAATATTATCTAATCAGGCTGGGGCTATGGGGTGTTTGTACAGCGATTTTGGGGCTATTGCTGGCAATACCTGCGGCGCTGATATTGGCCAGCACGGCAGCCAGATTGTTAGATCAAAGCCTGCAGTTTCAGTTGTCGATATGGCCGGTTTGGCCGGCTGTGCTAACAGCGGCTGTGGTATTGTTTGCCTTTGCTTGGCCAGCCATCTCACGATTGAGAGATATCCCGGCGATGCGGGTGTTCAGAAGTCTAGAACAATTGAGGCCTGTTGCAAGCCTTGTCGAAATCAGTCTGGCGCTGTTGGCCGTGTTTGCCCTGATTTGGCTATACACCGGCGATGCTATGCTGGTGCTGGCGCTATTTTCAGGCTTGTCTTTGTTGCTTGCGATTCTAGCTGCAGGCAGTGCCATACTGTTGAAGCTTCTCGACAAATTGTCATTTAGCGGACAAAGCTGGAAGATGGCGGTTATCCGGCTTAAACGTCATCGCACTGCCAGTCTGGTTCAGTTAATGGTGTTTGCAATGACGCTAATGCTGGCCTCGACACTTATTCTGACCAGGACAGCTTTGTTATCTGACTGGCAGGCGCAACTGCCGGAAGATGCGCCCAATCATTTCTTGTTGAACATCCCTGCACAGTCAGTTGATTCAGTTGACGCTTTTTTAACTGAATACGCTATCGAGCAAAACCCGCTTTATCCCATCGTTCGAGGCCGATTAATCGCTATTAATGACACAGCTGCAAGTGAGTGGATTGTCAATCCAGAGCAAGTGAGTGAGTTGAATCGGGAGTTGAGTTTAACAGCGAGCAGTGCATTACCAGAAGATAATAGGATTTTGACAGGGGAGTGGTTTAGCCCGCAGCAGCGTCGTGGCGTGTCGGTTGAACAATCCAT
>SKGV01000069.1 GCA_007117275.1 Methylophaga sp. | reverse complement strand
ACTGCATCCAGATCAATCTGCAGATCATGGCTGAGATATGTGAGATAAACAGCAACATCGGCAATTTCATCTTCCAACTGCTGGCGTTTGTCAGAGCTGAGCATCTGAATGATTTCATCATCAGTGCGCCATTGAAACCACTCCAGTAACTCGGCAGCCTCAATGGACAGCGAAATAGCTAAATCCTTAGGTCGGTGAAACTGCTCCCAATCACGTTCGCGGCGAAACGCAATTAATTGTTGTAGCAAGTCTTTATCAATCATCCAGAAATTGCTCCACTATCTGGCAAAAAGCTTTGGGGGCTTCGGCATGCACCCAGTGTCCAGCCTCGTCAATGACGGCGAACTCGGAATCAGGGAAACATTGACGGATTGACTGCCTGTCGACCGCTGAAATATGGTCAGAACGACCGCCGGCAATAAAGCAGCTTTTCACATCCAGTGCCTGCCGAGGCTCAACACTGCTGAGGAGCGCCGCATAGTTGTCAAACAAGGCCGGCAAGTTAATGCGCCAGCGAAAACTACCCTCGTCATTCTTTTCCACGTTCATCAACAGGAACTGTCGCACAGCGGCATCTTTGATGTCACTGGCCAATGCAGCATCAAGCTGACTTCTCTGCTGATACTGATCGAGGTTAAGCGAGAACAGGCTTTTGAATATCCAGCTGTGCGTATCTGGATAGTGTCTCGGCGCAATATCTACCACAACCATTTGCCTGAGCCTGTGGGCATATTGCTTGGCAAATTGCATCACAACCTTACCACCAATGGAATGCCCCAGCAGGTCAATCTGATTGATGCCTAAGCTATCGACAAGTTGCAGAATGTCTTCAGCCATCTGCGGATAGTCTTGATGCTGATGGTGAAATGAGCGGCCATGATTTCTCAAATCGACCGAAATAATCTGCCGCTTGTCTGACAGGGCCCGCCCAACAGCACGCCAATTATCTGATGAACCAAACAGGCCATGAACAATCAGCAAGGGTCGACCACTACCTATGATCTGATAAAACAATCTTTGCATGGAACAACTATCTCATACGCTATCGGGCTATAATGCCAGATTGTATAAAAGCACGGGGACGATGGTGATGGATGAAAGCATTTTGCTGGCAATGGTCAAGCAGTATGCCGATCGCTTTGGCATAACGTTCAGTTCGGCTCATCTTGATGACGAGGACAAGAAACAACGCTTAGTCTCACTAATGCAGGAAGCATTATCAGGCAAACGAGGCCCGATTACCGATGCCGATCTGGAACACTAAAAAAGCCACTTTTTAGTGGCTTTTTTATTTAGTCGGCGAGCTTCTCAAAAACAAGACAGGCGTTGGTACCACCAAATCCAAAGCTGTTTGACATCACTGCTTGCACATTGGCGCTGTCGCGTCGTTGTAACACAATCGGCATATCGGCTGCTTCTGGATCCAAGGTTTCGATGTTGGCAGAGGCTGCAATAAAATCTTCTTGCATCATCAGCAAGCTGTAAATCGCTTCCTGCACCCCAGCTGCACCCAGTGAATGACCTGAAAGTGATTTGGTCGAACCAATCCAAGGCAGTTGTTTTCCAGCAAAGGTTATTTTGATGGCTGACAATTCCGCCAAATCACCCACCGGTGTACTGGTGCCGTGGGCGTTGATGTAATCAACACTCGCCGCACGCATGGTCGACATGGCCAGTTGCATACATCTTGCCGCCCCTTCACCTGATGGGGCTACCATGTCGTAGCCATCAGAAGTTGCGGCGTAACCGGTTAATTCTGCGTATATTTTTGCCCCACGCGCTTTGGCATGTTCGTATTCTTCCAATACCAGAACACCGCCACCACCGGCAATGACAAAGCCATCACGCTCCGCATCATAGGCGCGTGAAGCTTTCTCAGGTATCTCATTGTATTTGGTCGACAGCGCACCCATGGCATCAAACAATGAGCTCATTGACCAATGTTCTTCTTCAGCACCACCAGCAAACACAATGTCCTGTTTACCCAGCTGAATCTGCTCCATCGCGTTGCCTATGCAGTGCGCGCTAGTGGCGCACGCAGAAGACATCGAGTAGTTAACACCTTTGATTTTGAATGGCGTGGCAAGACAGGCTGAGGTGGTACTGCCCATGACTTGGGTGACTCGATAAGGGCCGATTCGCTTCAAGCCTTTGTCTCTGAGCACGTCCGCAGCTTCTACCTGATTCGAGGATGATGCACCACCAGAGCCCAACACCAGACCTGTACGAGGGTTGGAGACATCTGCGTCGGTTAGGCCTGCATCAGCAATCGCTTGTTGCATAGAAATAAACGCATAACCGGCCGCATCCCCCATAAAACGAAGAACCTTACGGTCGATATGCGCTTTCAGATCGATATCTACCGTTCCGGCCACATGACTGCGAAAGCCCATGTCGGCATAGACTTGATTGAATCGGATGCCCGAACGGCCTAATCGCAGCGATTCAGTAACAGTTTGTGCATCCAGCCCCAAACAGGAAGTGATCCCGAGGCCGGTCACGACCACACGTCTCATAAGGTTATCCTAAAAATCATCAGTAGAAGTAAACAGACCTACCCGCAGATCTTTGGCGGTGTAGATATCTCTGCCATCGACAGATACAGTGCCATCCGCAATTGCCAAGACCAGTTTGCGCGCAATCACGCGCTTGAGATCAATGCGGTAGGTGACTTTTTTTGCTGTGGGTAGCACTTGTCCGGTAAATTTGACTTCTCCAGCGCCCAGTGCACGACCTCTTCCAGGGTTGCCATCCCACGCCAGAAAAAAGCCGACCAGCTGCCACATTGCATCCAGCCCCAAGCAGCCAGGCATCACGGGATCACCTGGGAAATGACAATCAAAAAACCAAAGGTCTGGTTTGATATCAAGCTCAGCAATGATCTCACCTTTACCATAAGCACCGCCAGTATTGGCAATATGGCTGACGCGGTCCATCATCAACATGTTGGGGACGGGCAGTTGAGCATTGCCGGGACCGAACATTTCGCCGTGTCCACATTGCAACAGCTCTTCGTAAGTAAAGGATGATTGCTTGCTCATGAAACCTTCTTAAGACCCCTGAAATTGGGCAATGATTATAACACACAGCCAAAAAACCTCGTAGATCACCCATGCCTAAAGCCGAATGGGCCACGACCATTTATAAACTGGCTAGCCATTAGTACTGTCCTTCAGTTAAGACCAGACACTTGAGACAACAGCGCTCATATACCCAGTTTTAACGTCACGAAGTTAGCGTTCTCTGTACTCGATATGCTTGAATCCCTGCCAAGCGCTCAAAATTTGCTCTAAAACCCCTGTTTAACGCTGCTTCTTGGCTGCTAGTTTGCGAGTTGGCGGGCGTGTTTTGCCAGCAGAGTTTTTAACTGTAGCAGCTCGTGAAACGTCACGCTGCTCGCGAAAAGGATTATCGCTTGTTTTGAATTCAATCATCACTGGAGTGCCATCAAGCTTCAGTGATTTTCTGAAGAAATTCTCAAGGTAACGGCGATAGCTGTCTGGCGTTGCTTCGGTCTGATTGCCGTGAATAATTATCCTTGGCGGGTTTTTACCACCAAGATGCGCGTAACGATATTTGATACGGCGACCATGCACCAAGGGTGGCGGATGATCCGCTACCGCATCTTCAAGAATTCGGGTCAATCTAGACGTGGGCGGTTTACTCATGGCTGCTTGATAGGCCAAGCGAACTGACTTTAACAATAGCCCAACGCCACTGCCATGCAATGCCGAAATGAAATGAGTTTTAGCGTATGACAAAAATGGCAAGCGTCTCTGGAGGTTACTGGCCACCCATTCACGCTCTGTTTTGTCGAGGCCATCCCATTTATTTACCACGATGACCAGTGCCCGACCACTCTCAACAATCAGCCCAGCAAGATGCAGATCTTGATCGACGATGCCTTCATGGGCATCCAATATCAACATCACGACATTGGCATCTTCGAGCGCTTGCAGTGTTTTGAGAATACTAAATTTTTCCAGTGCTTCTGAAACTCTGGATCGGCGTCTGACACCTGCTGTATCAATCAGTGTGTACTGAACACCCTCTTTTTCGAAGGGGATGTGAATGCTGTCTCTGGTAGTTCCGGGCTCATCAAACGCGACCACCCGCTCTTCGCCTAGCAAACGATTGATCAGTGTCGATTTACCGACATTGGGTCTGCCCAGCACCGCCAGTCGAATTTGATCTTCATGACTGTCAGGCGCTGAGGCTTGCTGAGTAACGGAGGGGATTCTGCTGCTGATGCGATTTAGCAGATCGCTGATGCCACGTCCTTGCGTTGCGGAAATAACCTGTGGCGTATCGAGGCCTAGAGCAAAAAACTCGGCCGCGACCACATCCTTTTGCTCACCTTCGGTTTTATTGACCACCAACAGGACAGCCTTGCCCTCTTGCCTAAGCATACTTGCGATACTCTGATCCGCGGCACTCATCCCGGCCCGGCCATCGACAACAAACAAAATCAAATCGGCCGATTCAATCGCCAAACGGGCCTGTTTGCGCATCAATTCAGCCATATTGTCAGCTTGTTCTGTCAGTCCTCCCGTATCTATCAGAATAAAACGGCAATTTTCCTCATCGACATTGCCGTAGATACGATCACGGGTTAGACCTGCATAATCTGCTACCAGCGCATTTCGAGTGCGCGTTAATCGATTAAACAGCGTTGACTTGCCGACATTCGGACTACCTACAAGGGCAAGGACAGGCATCATTGAGCTTGGGGAATCTCTATCGCAGCAACCGTACCGTCAGTGACCGATACATAAAGCACGCCATCAACCACTTGCGGCTGACTTCGAATCGCTGAACGGCGGCTGATTTGCTGTCTTGCGACAAAACGACCATCATCTCTGGATATCCAGTGAAGATAACCTTCCAAATCCCCGACCACGACATAATCACCCGCCACAACAGGCGCTGTCAGATTTCGTCTCAGCAGTCGGGTTTGTCGCCACAGTGAATCGCCAGAACCATCCTGAATGGCCCAGACGTATCCAGTGTCATCGCTGACATAGACGGCTTCACCATAAACAGCGTCAAGACCTCTGCGAGAGGACATTTCTCGTGTCCAGTAGTTTTGGCCTGAACCCAATGAGATAGCGGCGATGTTACCTTGATGAGATACGGCATAAACGACATCATTGATGACTTTGGGGTCAGCATCTATATCAACCAGACGCTCAAGCTCCGTTCTGCCACTTGGCACTGCTAGGGTGTTTTCCCAAACAATGCTTCCATCTCGGCGTGCAAGAGCAACCAGCCGGCCATTATCAAAGCCGGCAATCACAACATTACCGGCAATGACCGGGGCACTAACACCGCGCAGACTCAATAGCGGAACTGCGCGCTGATGTGACCATAGTTCATCTCCAGACTCAGCGGCAAGCCCAGTGACTCGACCATCAGCCGTTCTGACCGCGATAATTTCATTCGCCGCGGTTGGGGGTGCCAACACTTCACTGGTCAGCGTGCGACGCCAGAGAATGTCACCTTGTTCGGGTGTCAGGGCAATAATTTCGCCCCGCTGAGTCCCCACCAGAACCATACCTTCACCACCGCCAATGCCCGTCACAACGGGTACTCGGAGGTTGACTCGCCATAAGCGCCGACCGGAATCTGCCGCATGACCGCTCACAACACCTTTGTGGTCAACAGAAAAGACCTTGCCATCGTTGATCCAGATCTGATTGAGCGAATAATCATCAGCCACACCCGCACCGGTGCTGGTTGACCAAATCACCTTTGGTTCGATCTCGGCGTTAAATTCGGTCAACTCTGCTGGCGGTGCCTCATAGACATCTTCTGCAAAAAAATTTCTGACCGTACCGCAACCGGTTAAACCCGATATTAAGATGGCAAGCGCTATGCCATAAACCCAGTTAGCTCTCATTCGCTACAGCCACATTATCGAGTTTCATTTCCAAAATATTCTGGCGGGGTTCGCCCACTGCCAACAGTGACAATGCTGTCTGATACGCTAATCGAGCTTGCTGTTTATTGCCCATCTGCACGTGAATATCACCTTCCAACTCATGATAAAGGGATGCAAAGCTGTCCAGCTTTGCTTGAGCAACAATATCCAACGCAGCTTGATGATCACCGTCTGATAATTTCAGCCTTGCCAGTCGCAGCCTGGCAATTTCCGCATAGCCTTCTGGCTTTGCGTTATCCGCAGCCCATTGGAGATAGTACTGCGCTACGTCCAAATCGCCTTGGTCAGAGGCTTTTGCCGCAACTTCTACAGCAGCAAAACTGGCATACGGTGTCCGTCGAAAATTATTGATCAGCTCTTGTGCGCCGGTTTCGGCTTCTTCAAGGCGATCCTCTGTCAGCAACACCAATACCTGTTGATAAATGTTGGCCGCAGTTTGCGATTGCAGCTGTTGGTAGTTGAGCCATGTGCGGCCACCAAAAAATGCCCCCACGCCTAATAAGACAGCCATCACGACTGACAGGCCGTTTTCTCGCCACCATCGTTTGATTTCTTCTGCTTTTTCGTCATCCGATGCGTAAATATCCATCGCTACTCCTGAATGTTAATCTTCTGAGGGCATCAGCGAATGATGCCGCCCTTTTTTTGCTTGAGAAAGTCTATGAGCAGATTCAGCTCATCATCTACCTGCGCTAGTTGAGCAATCTGTTCGATAGAATCTTCGACTTTCAATCCAGCACGGTAGATCAGCTTGTATGCTTGGCGAATAGTGCGAATCTGCGTTGCACTGAACTGTCTGCGTCGCAGTCCTTCGACATTGACACCTACTGGCTCAGCCATATGGCCAGAAACAAGTACGTACGGTGGGATATTTCTGGAGATCACACTGCCCATCGCTGTGAAGGCATGAGATCCTATGTGATTGAACTGACTGACGAGACTAAAACCGCCCAGAATGACTTGGTCATCGATAATGACATGCCCTGCTAGCGAGGCATTGTTGGCAAAGATATTCTGATTGCCAATGATGCAGTCGTGAGCGATATGCACATAGGCCATGATCCAATTATCGTTGCCGATTTTGGTAACACCGCCACCGCCTACTGTGCCACGGTTGATAGTGACTGACTCACGAATCAGATTATTGTCGCCGATTTCGAGTCGTGTCGATTCACCATGAAATTTCTTATCCTGAGGCTCCTCGCCTATGGATGAAAACTGAAAAATTCGATTATTACGGCCAATCCTAGTAGGGCCATTAATGACCACATGAGAGGCTATCTCACAACCAGCGCCAACCTCAACATTGGCGCCTATAATTGTGTAAGGTCCGACTGAGACATCGTCAGCGAGTTTCGCTGATGGATCAATAATAGCTGTTGGATGGATCACTTGGGCATTTCTTGATTGACACACATGATGTCAGCGCTGACTACAACCTCACCGTCAACACTGGCTTCACCACTGAATTTCCAGAGATTTCGCTTGTTCTTGATCAGTTTAACTTCCAGTTTTAGCTGATCACCTGGCTCAACAGGTCGTTTAAAACGAGCGTTATCGATGCCAGCAAGATAATACAAGGCTTCATCGGAACGAATCGCATCTGCTGTCTTAAACGCTAGCAAGCCTGTCGCTTGAGCCAGGGCTTCCAGGATTAAAACCCCTGGCATGATGACCCGTTGTGGGAAATGTCCGGTAAAGTGTGGCTCGTTAAAGGTCACATTCTTGATACCTACCAGATGCTCACCCGGAGTAAATTGAATCACTCTGTCGATCAGCAAAAAGGGATAGCGATGCGGCAAAAGGCGCTGGATTTCATGTATATCGATCGTGTTCAATCTCTTGTCCTTCAAAAAGGAGTTCAGTTTAGCGCTGCCATATTAGCGTGACCTGCCCTGGCGGTAAAGCGCAGAAGATGCCGTCAATCCTGGCTGTTCAGCAATTGTTCTAGTTGTTTGACACGCTGGTGCAGCGATTCCATTTGTCGATATCGGACAACATTCTTATGCCACTGCTTAGTCGGTTCCGCAGGAATACCAGAGGAATAAACACCTGCTTCTAGGATGGATTTTGTCACCATGGTCATCCCCGTCACTTGCACACCATCGGCAATAGTCAAATGCCCACCCAGACCGGCACCACCACCAATTGCACAATCAGCGCCAATCCGTGTGCTGCCAGCAATGCCAACACATCCCGCTACCACCGTGTTGTCACCAATATGACAGTTATGCCCTACTTGGATCTGGTTATCGAGCTTCACACCGTTGCCGATCACAGTATTTTCAATTGCGCCACGATCAATGGTCGTATTGGCACCAATTTCCACATCATTGCCAATTTCAACACTGCCAAGCTGCGGGACGTTGATCCAACGGCCATTATCATTAGCGATGCCAAAACCATCGGCACCAATCACCACCCCAGGGTGCAGGATTACCCGACTGGCGATGGTCACACCATGACAGAGAGTCACATTAGCCACCAAACGACAGCCTGCGCCGATGCTGACACCCTGCTGAATCACACAACCGGGGCCTATCTCAACGTTTTCAGCAATAGTGACATCAGCATCGATAAACACATGGGCACCAATCTGGGCACTCGTATGAACATGACTGCGTGGATCCAGCCAAGCGGTCGGATGAACGCCTGCGACTACAGGCTTAACCGGAAACAATAAGCTGGCTATTTTGGCGTATGCTACATAGGGATCCTTAACCACCAGTGCATTGCGTTCAACAGCTAGCGCATCTGCTTCTGTCACCAGTACAGCACCTGCGTGGCATTGGTTTAAAAACTTTCGGTACTTGCTGTTGGCAAGAAAGCTGATTTTGGATGCTGATGCATTAGTCAGAGTTGCTACACCATCGATGGGATAATTAGAATCACCACGAAGTTCAGCCCCCACATGCTTGGCCAGCTCGGCAAGTGTCCAAGTCATCAAAACCTCTTAGTTAGCCTTGCGTTGTAGCTCTTCCAGCACCTTGTCTGTCATATCGATGCTTTCATTGGCAAAAATAACACCTTGATATAGCACCAAGTCGTAGGAATCTCTGACCGCAAGGTCAATAATCGCTTGGGCAACTTCTTCTTCCAACTTGCGCAGCTCTTCGTTTCTGCGAATCGACAAATCTTCAGAAAACTCGTCTTGCAAGCGATTGAGTTCACGTTGATCAGCAATCAACTTTCTTTCCTGCGCCTGAATCTCATCCGAACTCAAAATAGCACGGTCGCGATTCAATTTTTGCTGTGCATCCATGATTGACGCCTGTCTCTCTTCAAGCGCACGGCTTCGACTTGAGAACTCCCTCTCTAATCGCGCCAGCGCCTGATTTTTTTGGGGTGACTGATCCAACACCACACTGGCATTGACAACACCAACTTTGATACCAGCAGCGTGTAGCGGATGTGTTCCGGCAATAAATAAAGCAAACAGCAGCCCGATAATTTTAATATTCTTCACACTTCACTCCACTTAACATATTTAAAAGGCAGTCCCTAACGTAAACTGAAAGACTTCCGTTTCGTCACCACTTTGCTTGCGTAGTGGCTTGGCCACACTGAAGGCCATTGCTCCAAATGGCGATATCCAGATGGCTGATAAGCCCGCTGAATATCTCAGCAAATCGGCTTCGAAACTTTCTTTGATGTCGTAGACGTTACCGACATCAGTAAAGGCACTCAGACGCACTGAACGCAAATTACTGCCAACAAAAGGTACTGGGAAAATGACCTCGGCACTACCAGTAACCAGCATATTACCGCCTATTGGCAAGTCTCTACCGCGATCGTCTATCACACGGCTACCCAAGGTGTTTGCTCGGAAACCACGAACACTTCGGATGCCACCTGCATAAAAGTTCTGGAAAAACGGAAATTCATCAGTGCTGCCGTAGGCATCGCCATAACCCAGCTCACCTCTTAACGAGAAGGTGTAGGTGTCTGACAGCGGATAGAACCAGCTGGTGTTATAACGCAGTTTATAATATTCCAGAGAACCGATTGGCGTGGCTATTTCGGCACTGAGGCTCTGCTCCAAGCCACGTGTCGGCATTATTGCGCTGTCCCGTGTATCACTTGACCAACCCACAGTCACCAACCACGAATGAAAACGGCTGCCTTCCTCATCAATGAAATCCTGGTAACGCTGGATACGGTTGCCACTTGCCTCGCTTGGCAATGAAACATCAGTGTTTTCATAACCAAACCCCACGAAAATGCGGTTTGTCTCAGAGATCGGCAGACCGAAATTCACATCCCCGCCATAAGTGTCGGTGGTGAAACGGGCAAGGTTAGCCTCGAAAGCATCCGTTTTGCGATAAAAGGCGTTAAACCCCTGACTGATGCCGTCAACCGTTGCGTATGGGTTGGTATAACCAAAGCTATACTGGGTGTTAACTCGGCTGTTGTTGAAGCCAAAGCGAACATGTTTGCCACTGCCAAGAAAGTTACGCTGGGTAACGTTGGCATTAAAAATGATACCCTCTGCCTGAGAATAACCAATACCTGCCGACAAACTGCCAGAAGCCATCTCGGTCACACCGATATTCAGATCAACCTGATCAGAAGTGCCTGCCACGGGAATCGTTTCGACATTGACATCTTCGAAATAACCGAGGCGAGCTACACGAGTTCTTGACCGCTCCACCTGTTCTGTGGATATCCAGGCCGATTCCTGTTGGCGCATTTCCTGACGCACCACCTCATCTCGCGTTTTACTGTTGCCGGATATATTGATACGACGGACATAGGCACGACGACCGGGATCAACGAAAAACGTCAGATTAACTTCACGATTTTCCTGGTCGACATCAGGAACAGCATTAACGTTTGCAAAAGCATAGCCGTCATTACCAAGACGGTTGGTCAGATTTTCGGTGCTTCGGGTAATTTCACGTAAGGAAAACACAGCATCCTGCCGAATAGTCATCAATGCAAAAAGTTCTTCTTCCGGCACGATAAGATGGCCGGCAAGGCGAACCTCGTTGATTCTGTAGCGCTCGCCTTCGCTAATGTTTATTGTGATGAAAATCTGCTTTTTATCATCACTGATGGTGACTTGGGTCGATTCAATAGAAAAATCTACAAAACCGCGATCGAGGTAAAATGAACGCAGCGTTTCAAGGTCAGCGGACAGTCGTTGGCGAGAATACTGGTTGTCACGTGTAATGCGCGAAAACCAGCCTCCTGTAGTAGATTCAATTTGCTCTAACAGTTCTTTTTGAGTGTAGGCAGAGTTACCCACAATACTGATACTGCCAATGGTGGCAACCGCCCCCTCGGTCATGCTAATTCTGATACCCACTCTGTTTCGAGTCAGTGGAGTAACCTGCGAGTCAATCTGAATTCCGTACTTGCCTCGGCTGAAATATTGTCTTTGCAACTCCAGCTCAACGCGTTCCAGCATCGCCTGCTCAAACACTTGCCCTTCTGCAAAACCAATCTGACGCAATGAACGAAGCAGTTCACCGCTATCAATATCCTTGTTACCAACAAATTCAATGCTGGAGATGGCTGGGCGTTCTGTAACCTTGATCACCAAAATACCGTCCTGACGCTCCAATTGAACGTCATTGAAGTATTTGGACTTAAACAATGCGCGAATGATGCCGCGTGCATCATTCTCTGTTAGCTCCTCGCCCACTCGAACTGGCAAGTAGTTAAATACGGTACCTGCCGAGATACGTTGCAAGCCCTCGACCCTAATATCTTCAATGATAAATGGTTCAGCGAATGCAACCGAAGACAGCAACCAGAAAGCCAGAAATGGGAGAAGTTTTTTCATTACTATACTTGCAACTCAGTGAGCCTATGAACGGATAAGTTTACCTGCAATGCTGCCATTATCCAAACAGTCTAGATAAGTCATTAAAAAACGCAAAAAACATCAGCATTAGCAGCAATATCAAGCCTACTTTTTGGGCTTGCATCTGAGCATGCTCCGACAGTGGTTTGCCACGAACCCACTCGATGAAATACATCATCAAATGACCGCCATCAAGCACAGGTATAGGCAACAGATTGAGTATGCCAAGACTAATGCTGATCATCGCCAAGAAACCAATAAACGCTATCGTGCCCTGCTGGGCAGAACTTCCAGCAAATTGAGCAATAGTAATCGGTCCACCAAGATTATCGCGCGACACAGAACCAGTGACCATCCCCCAAAGACTGCGGCCAGTTGCAGAAATAAAGTGCCAGGTTTGCGCAAAGGCTGCTGGTATTGCTGCAAGCGGGCCATAACGTAACTCGGCTACAAGTTCATTCGGCAGTCGCTGTTGTTGTGGATCAATCGAGATACCCGCGTGTCCGTAGCCATCGGCCGCTTCAGTGGGTGTCATCTGTAACACTACATTCTGTCCGTCTCTTTCCAACATGATCTGCAACTTCGAATTTGCACTGTCTCGTATCAGCCTGACCCAGTCTTCCCATGTTTCCAATACCTGTTCATCCGCTGCTAACAGACGATCACCGGCACGGATACCAGCACGATACGCAGCACCACCGGCCACAACCTCACCGACCACAGGATCCATGATCGGGCGATAAGGTCTAAAACCTACTCGCTGAAATAACTCTGCTGCCTCATTCAGAGTAACCTCCGGCAGGCTGAGGCGTCGCTGTTCAATGCTGCCACCAGAATTTACTTCGACAGTCACGGTTGACGCCTTTTCCGCCTCAAGCAATAGACCTTGATAAACCGCATTCCAGGTTGGTGTTAGCTTGCCATTGATACTGACAATCTCATCGCCAGGATTAAACGAGGCATGATAGGCAGGCGTGCCTTCTGTGACCTGTCCAACGATAGCCTTGAGACCAGGAATGCCAATCACCATCATCAGCCAGTAGGCAAACACGGCAAATATCAGGTTTGCCAGAGGTCCTGCCGAAACAATCGCAACACGACTAGCCAGCGACTGGCGGTTGAATGACTGATGCAGAAGGTTTTCAGGCACGGAACCTTCACGCTCATCGAGCATTTTCACATAGCCGCCAAGCGGCAAGGCTGCGATCACATACTCTGTGCCGTCCTTGCCAAGCCTACGCCACAGCGGTCGACCAAACCCTACCGAAAATCGCAGCACTTTGACGCCGCAACGTCTTGCCACCCAGAAATGACCAAACTCATGAACAGTAACCAGAATGCCGAGTGCGATAATGAAAAAAATCAACGACTGCATAAACGATTCACATCTTCTGTGGCCAGAGCTCTGGCAGTAGCATCATCCGCCAAAATCTGTGCCAGATTGTCCGCATTTGAGATTGGCATGGCATTCATTACCGACTCGATAATCACGGCGATTTGGGTAAATTTTATTTTTTGCTGCAAAAAAGCCTCAACGGCGATTTCATTTGCCGCGTTCAAAATCGCCGTCGCAGTACCGCCCATCTCCAGTGCTTGGTATGCCAGCGCCAGACAGGGAAATCTGTCGAAGTCGGCAGACATGAAATCAAGCTGTCCCAGCTTGACCAGATCCAGTGGTTCAACACCAGAGTCAATACGCTCCGGCCATGCCAGGGTGTTGGCAATGGGTGTACGCATATCTGGATTGCCCATCTGAGCGAGCACCGAGCCATCATTGTAATCCACCATAGAGTGAATAATGCTTTGTCGATGCAAGATCACTTCTATCTGTGAACTCGGCAGGCCGAATAACCAGTGAGCTTCAATGACCTCCAGCCCCTTGTTCATCATGGTGGCGGAATCTACTGAAATTTTCTGCCCCATTGACCAATTGGGATGTGCCACTGCCTGAGCAGGTGTCACATGTTCTAGTACAGACATTTCACTGTCACGAAATGGCCCACCCGACGCAGTGAGAATAATCCGCCGGATACCCTTGTCAGCAAAGTGATAACGTTGGGTATCAGCTACTGGCATGCATTGCCATATCGCATTGTGCTCACTGTCGACAGGCAACAGTATTGAACCATGCTGCTCAACCTCATGCATGAACAAAGCACCGCTCATCACCAGTGCTTCTTTATTGGCCAGCAAAATGCGTTTACCTGAACGTGCAGCTGCCAGAGTTGGTAGCAAACCTGCTGCGCCGACAATCGCTGCAACCACAGTGTCAACGGCGCTATCAGCAGCAACCTGTTGCAATGCTGCCTCACCAGACAAAACCTCAGTAGCTAATCCCGCATGTTTTACCGAAGTCTGGAGTTTTTCAGCTGCCTCATTGTCGAGTAGCACCGCATATCGCGGCTCAAATGTCAGGCATTGTTTTAACAGCTCATCCACCGAACGGTTGGCAGCAAGTGCATAAACTTGGTAGTGCTCGGGATGGCGTGACAGAACATCGAGCGTACTCAGCCCAATGGAACCGGTTGATCCCAAAATAGTGACAGTACGACGCATCTTTACAGTCCCAATAACACCAACGTCGCGGCAAATACTGGTACCGCAGCGAGCAAGCTGTCCAGACGATCCCACAGTCCACCATGCCCTGGGAGTAACTGACCACTATCCTTAATAGCGTGAGCGCGTTTGAACAAGCTCTCGAACAAATCACCGGCAACGGAAAACAATGCTGTCATCAGTGCCAACAGCCACCAAAGCACTAAATCGATGCCGGCACCGAGACCAAAGCCCCAGCTTACGAGCGACCAAAGACTCACCAATACCACTGCACCAGCAACGCCTTCCCAGGTTTTGTTGGGGCTGATATGGCTAGCAAGTTTGCGCTGCCCCCACCGCTTGCCAGCGAAATAGCCTCCAGTATCCGAAAGCCAGACCACCACCAATACATGTAACAACAACCATTCGCCACCATGACGACCATGCAGCCAAACAGCAGCGTAAAAAAATACGGCCAGTACCAACCAGGCCATTACCAAGCCAAACCAGCGACTGGCAAACACTTGCTGGCCAAGACTTGGCAATGGTTTATGAGCATAAATCACGACGAGCAAAGTCAAAGCCAGCCACAGTATGCCACCGGCAATAAGACCAGGTTCAATCGGAAAGAATAATGAGCTTTGAAAGGCTGCGATTAACAGCCAAGCAATCACCGCCAGCACTTTAGCAAGCACTGAATGAAAACCCACCACCTGAAGCCATTCCCAGGCAGTCAATATCACCACCAGCGCCAGTACGCCCATCAATGCCGCTGTAGGTAATTTCAAAATAGCCAAGACTACCAAAGGGACAAGCAGCGCAGCTGTGAGTAAGCGTTGCTTAAGCATCTGATTGCTCCTGCACCTGTTCTGAGGTTCTGCCAAAACGGCGTTCTCTTTTACCGAATGAATCGATGGCCAGATCCAGTTCTTTAACTGAAAACTCAGGCCACAGGGTTTCGGTGAAATATAATTCGGTATAAGCCAACTGCCACAGTAAAAAATTACTAATTCGCTGTTCGCCACCGGTTCGAATGAACAGATCAGGTTCTGGAAGTTGTGCTGTGGTGAGCTGTTCACCCACCCGCTGTTCGGTGATGTCATCAATCGACAGCTCACCTCGCAAAACTTGTTGCGAAAGCCGTTTGACGGCTTCAGCAATATCCCACCGTCCGCCGTAGTTAGCAGCAATATTCAATACCAGGCCAGTGTTGTTGGCTGTCATCGCCTGCGCGTCGTGAATTTGTTTTTGTAGTGTCTTGGAAAATTTGGCCGTGTTGCCGACAACCTGAAGCTTGATGTTGTTGTCGTGAAGTCGCTTGACCTGTTCTGTCAGTGCCCTGCTGAACAAATCCATCAATAACTCAACTTCTTTGCCGGGACGCCGCCAGTTTTCACTACTGAAAGCAAACAGACTGAGCACTTTCACGCCAGACGCTACACAGTGTTTGACGATGCTCTCAACGGCTCTGACGCCAGCCCGATGCCCCATAAAACGGGGCTGTAATCTTTTTTTTGCCCAGCGACCATTACCGTCCATGATGATGGCTATATGTGAAGGAATGGGTCGAGATGGCCCCTTCATTGGCAGGAGTGAATGGTGGGAAGTCAACTAGACCGCCATCAAGTCCGTTTCTTTTTCAGCAAGTACTTCATCAATTTGTTTGATTACAGTGTCAGTGAGCTTTTGGATTGCATCTTCAGCACCGCGTTGCTCGTCTTCTGAAATTTCTTTTTCCTTGAGCAAATCTTTCAGGCTAGCATTAGCATCCCGACGGATATTTCGCACAGCGACGCGTGCGTTTTCTGCTTCAGATTTAGCCACTTTAACCAAGTCACGACGTCGTTCCTCAGTAAGTGGTGGAATCGGGATGCGAATGGTCATCCCGGCACTGTTTGGATTAACGCCCAAATCAGAGGTCATAATGGCCTTTTCAATAACCGAGACCATGTTTTTTTCCCACGGTGTGACTGTAATAGTTCTGGAATCTTCAATACCGACACTGGCCACCTGGCTCAGAGGTACATCTGAACCGTAGTAAGGCACCGTAACGTGATCCAATAAGCTGGTGTGTGCCCGCCCCGCCCGAATCTTTGCCAGTGCTGTGTTCAAGGCAGCGACACTTTTTTGCATCCGATCCGCTGCATCTTTTTTGATATCTTCAATCATGATCAGTCCTGTTTAACCAAAGTACCGACATTCTTGCCGTAAATAATCCCGGTCAGATTGCCAGGCTGATGCACGTCGAACACACGAAGTGGCATCTTTTGTTCCTGACACATGACGACTGCGGTGGTATCCATCACCGCGAGGCGGTTTTTGATCACCTCATCATAACTCAAGCTGTCATAGCGTTTGGCATTTGGATTCTTGCGTGGATCAGCATCGTAGACGCCATCAACTTGGGTCGCCTTCATCATCAGCTCAGCACCAATTTCAACCGCTCTGAGGCTTGCCGCAGAATCAGTGGTGAAAAATGGATTGCCTGTGCCGGCTGCAAAAATGACCACTCGACCTTTTTCGAGGTGCCGTATTGCACGTCGTCTCAAGTAATCTTCACAGACTTCATGAATTCGAATTGCAGACATTACTCGACAGAAGGTGCCATTGCGTTCAAGCGCATCTTGAAGCGCAAGCGCATTCATCACTGTGGCCAGCATGCCCATATGGTCGGCACTGACACGATCCATACCACTCGCTGCCAAGCCTGCACCACGAAAAATGTTACCACCTCCGATGACAATACCGAGCTCAACACCTTGAGCGTTGAGCTCGGATATTTCTTTAGCAAAGCGGGTGATGACTTCCGGCTGGATACCGTATTCTGCATCCCCCATCAGAGCTTCACCACTGAGTTTCAGCAATACACGCTTGAAAACCGGCTTACCACCCGCCTCTGTCATCTTTTAATTGCCCCGTGCCTGAGCCATCACCTCTTCAGCAAAGTTATCGACTTTCTTCTCGATACCTTCACCCACCTCGAAGCACTCAAAGGTTGCAATAGTTGTGTTGGATTGCTTGACCAGTTTTTCAACCGTAGTGTCCGGGTCTTTGACAAAAGCCTGACCGAGCAAACTGATTTCGTTAACGAACTTGCTCATACGACCTTCTATCATTTTTTCAACAATTTCTTCTGGTTTGCCGCTATCACGTGCTTGTGTGGCCACAATATCGCGCTCTTTAGCCAACAAGTCTTCAGAGATTTGATCGGCAGACACAGCTTGTGGCCGACTGGCAGCGACATGCATAGCCAGGTCACGTGCCAAGTCCAGGTCAGTGCCTGTCAGTTTGACCATAGTGCCGATACGGTCGCCGTGACGGTAGGTACCGATGATGCCGTTGTCTGCTTCGAGCAGGACAAAACGACGTACTTGTATGTTTTCACCAATCTTGGCGATCAGTGACTGACGAACCGAATCCACCGTATCACCGTTGCTGTTGAGCGGAAGTGCTAGCAAGGCTGCTAGGTCAGTCGGCTTGGCTTCGAGGACTGTTTTTGCAAGTTGTGCAACAAAATTTACAAAGTCATCCGCTTTAGCGACAAAATCGGTCTCCGAGTTGACTTCAAGCATGACCGCTGCGGTATTCTCAGCGTTGGTTTCGATAGCGATAACACCCTCGGCTGCAACACGATCAGCCTTCTTATCTGCTTTCGCCAGACCCGCTTTGCGCATCGCTTCGATAGCTGCGTCAATGTCACCATTTGCTTCTACCAATGCTTTTTTACATTCCATCATGCCGGAGCCGGTACGCTCGCGCAGTTCTTTTACTAAAGCTGCAGTAATTGCCATTTTTTTACCCTGTATTCTGAGATTTGTCTGTGAGAGTAGCGATTAACCTGCCACACGTGCGAATAGGCTCGCCTAACTGGCGAGCCTGTTCATTCAAGTTCTGTTGTTATTCAGCCGCTGCTGCAGTTTCTTCAGGCACTTCGACAAATTCTTCGCTTGCTTCACCTGTGGTCACAGAGCCACGACCTTCGATGATGGCATCTGCGATATGAGCGGTGTACAAGCGGATTGCTCGCATTGAGTCATCGTTGCCTGGAATGACATAGTCAACACCATCAGGATTGCTGTTGGTATCCACGATTGCAATCACTGGAATACCCAGTTTGTTGGCTTCCTGGATAGCAATGCGCTCGTGGTCAACATCAATCACAAACAACGCATCTGGCAGACCACCCATGTTTTTGATGCCGCCGATACTTTTTTCGAGCTTTTCCTGCTCACGGGTCAAATTGAGAATTTCTTTTTTCTTCAAACCTTCAGTTTTACCAGACTCCATCATGGTCTGAATGGCCTCAAGACGCTTAATGGATTGGCGAACTGTTTGAAAATTAGTCAGCATACCACCCAACCAGCGACGGTTGACATAGGGCATACCAGCACGCTCTGCATCTTCGCGAATCGCATCCTGAGCAGCTCTTTTGGTACCAACAAACAGAATGCGACCTTTTTTAGAAGCCAGCTTACTAACGAAGTTGAGTGCATCATTGAACATCGGCAGACTATGCTCGAGGTTGACGATATGAATGTTGTTACGCTTACCAAAAATAAAAGGACCCATTTTTGGGTTCCAGTAACGCGTTTGGTGACCGAAATGAACGCCTGCTTCGAGCATTTGGCGCATAGAAACTTTAGCCATGTTTATTTACCTGTGAAATTAAGTTGGGGTTTAGCCTCCGTATACCCCAGTTCCCGACCCTGCAGTCAATGACTGAGAGCACCCCGGCAACTGTGTCGGCATACGTGTGTTTTACCTGCATTGCAGGCGCGCATATTATTCCACAAATACTAGACAAAACAAAGTGATTGTTATGGATACGCAAATATCAGATGACTGACTGGAGATAGCCAGAGAATTACGGCACACTATCCCAGACCAAACAACCAGAAACCCAGGAATCAGAATCTCGAATGGCTGTTACCATCAAATCTGCCGATGAAATAGAAAAAATGCGCACTGCGGGCAAACTAGCTGCTGAGGTGCTCACCATGATAGGCCCCTATGTGAAAGCTGGGGTCACCACTGATGAGCTGAATCAGATTTGTCACGACTTTATCGTGAACGTCCAGAGCGCCATACCGGCGCCACTCAACTACCACGGCTTTCCAAAGTCGATTTGCACCTCGGTCAATCATGTCATTTGTCACGGCATTCCTGGCGACAAAAGACTCAAAGACGGCGATATTATCAACATCGACATCACGGTAATCAAAGACGGCTACCACGGTGACACCAGTAAAATGTTTCACGTGGGTGAAACTTCTATTCTGGCCAAGAGACTTTGTAAGGTCACCCATCAGGCAATGATGCTAGGCATCGAAATGGTCAAACCCGGTGTGCGCCTCGGTGATATTGGGCATGCTATCCAGACATATGCCGAAAAAGAGAGCTTTTCAGTGGTCAGAGAATACTGCGGACATGGTATCGGCAGAGTGTTTCATGAGGAGCCACAAGTCTTACACTACGGAACACCCGGCACGGGCATGGAACTGAGATCAGGAATGACCTTTACCATCGAGCCCATGATTAACGCTGGTAAACGACATGTCAGACAGCTTCCCGATGGCTGGACCGTAGTCACCAAGGATCGCTCACTATCTGCCCAATGGGAGCATACGGTTCTAGTGACAGACGATGGTGTTGAAATATTAACGCTGCGGCAGGAAGAACAAAACTAAATGTGCACAAACACAGCTGGCTCTATCTGGCAGTTTCGATCTGATGAAAAACAGAGTTATCGCTCACTGTTGAAACTGGCACAACAGTCAATTAAACGCATGTTTGTCGAGCAAGAATCGGATGTTGAAACCTTGGTTCGCCTACAGGTTGGCTATGTTGACGAGGTACTGCAGAAAATCTGGCAAGACAACCTTGACCCGACACTGCCCGTGACACTGGTGGCGGTGGGTGGATATGGCCGTCATGAACTGTTGCCATGGTCAGATATCGATCTGCTAATTCTGCTTGATGAGACTGTCAGCGAGCACCCGCCAGAGGGCTTGTCATCATTTCTAACCCAGCTGTGGGACACTGGCTTGGAAATCGGCCACAGTGTCAGAACACTGGCTGAATGTAGGCACCAAGCCGAACTCGATATCACCATTGCCACCAATCTGCTTGAAGCTCGCCACTTATGTGGGGATCAAACACTGTTCCAAGATCTCTTGCGGCTCACCGTTTCCAACAAAACATGGTCTCCCGAGCTGTTTTTTGAACGCAAACGCCAAGAGCAATGGCAACGTCATCAGAAATACAACGATACCGCTAATAATCTGGAACCCAATATTAAAGAGTCGCCCGGCGGGCTCAGAGATATTCAAGTCATTCAATGGGTCGCTCAACAATATTTTGGTGTCAAAGATCTGCAGGGACTGGAACAAAAAGGCTTCCTCGCACACAGTGAATTTGAGGCATTACACAAGGCTCAGTTGTTTCTTTGGAAAATACGTTTTGCGTTACATCACCTTGCCGGCCGCAAACAGGAAAAGCTGACCATCGACTATCAGCGCGAACTGGCAATACAGCTTGGATATCACGATACTGAAAACCGTCGTGCTGTTGAACATTTCATGAAAGATTACTACCTGTGCGCCCGAGCAGTAGGTCAGATGAATGCGCTATTGCTGCAGTTATTTGAAGAAAACATCATTCTGGCAAATGAACCCAAACGAATAACCCCGATCAACCGTCGCTTTCAGGCGCACAATGGTTATCTCGAAACCATCAATGCCGGCATTTTTGCCTATCACCCCTATGCATTGCTTGAGGTGTTCCTGATTTTGCAACAATATCCAGATTTGAAAGGTATTCGAGCAGCGACCATTCGTCAGATCCATGCACACTTGCATCTGATCGACGAGCGTTTTAGGGAAGATATCAAAAACCGAAGTCTGTTCATGGAGCTGGTACGACAGCCCAATGGGGTGAGCCATGAGTTTCGTCGTATGAACCAACTCGGCGTACTCGGCGCCTACCTGCCGGAGTTTGGTCGTATTGTTGGTCAAATGCAGCATGACTTGTTTCATGCCTACACCGTTGATGAACATACCCTCTTTCTAGTGCGAAATCTGGGTCGCTTTTCAATTCCAGATCTGAGTAACGAATTTCCACTGTGCAGCGAAGTATTCTATCAACTGCCAAAACCGGAGTTGCTCTACATCGCCGGCATCTACCATGACATTGCCAAAGGCCGTGGCGGCGATCACAGCAAATTGGGCGTCATTGATGCCCAAGCCTTTTGTAAGCGACATGGCCTGAGCGACTATGACACAAGGATCGTCAGCTTTCTTGTGCGCCATCATCTTTCCATGTCTTCAACTGCACAGCGGCAAGACATCGAAGATCCAGACATTGTCAAAGCATTTGCAGAGCGCGTTCAAACCACCGAACGTCTCAACTATCTCTACCTGCTTACCGTTGCTGATATTCGCGCCACTAATAACAACCTTTGGAATAGCTGGCGCGATTCCCTGCTGAAACGCCTCTATCACAGCACACGCCAGTGGCTGGAACACACGGAAGCCCAAGCCAAAAGTACTCGGGAGAAGAGTTATAAAAAATACCAGCAAGCTATGCAAGATCTGGTTGATACTGGGTGTGCTCGGGCGCAACTCAGTCAATTATGGCAACCCTACAGTCTGGATTATTTTCTTCGCCATTCAGTGGATGAAATTGTCTGGCATACCCGTCAACGATTAGCGCAGCCTGAATCATCAACGCTGGTTGCAATCAGGCCGCACGGAAACACCGATACTCTGGAGTTATTTATTTTCTGTGCTGATCGACCTGGGCTGTTTGCTGACATGACCGCCTGCCTTGAGCAATTGCAAATCAATATCCTTGACGCAAAGATCAACAGTACGCGGGATGCGAATGTGCTGAACACCTTCGTCATTCATGCACCAGCGCAGCGTATGCAAGACATCACAAACGCTTTGCACAAACAACTTGCTGACAACTCACCTCAACCGGTCTACCAACCACAGCGAAGTCGCAGAATCAGCCAGCTATTTCGTACTGAGCCCGTGATCAAACTGGCTCATAACCCTGAGCATAATCGCTCAGTGCTCGAGCTTTATACACACGACCGCCCCGGGTTGCTGTCTGCGGTTGCGCAAGTGTTGTTAGCACTTGATATTCAACTGATTAACGCCAAAATGACCACCCTTGGTGATCAAGTAGAAGATGTCTTTTTCATCACCACCAATCAGGGTAAAGCCCTGACTGACCAGCAGCAGGCGTTGCTCCAGGCTAAACTCAGCGAACAATTATCAGCCACTGCTGAATCACCAACGTCGTCTATCACCTTCTAAACTCAAAATAACCTGTGCAATGGAATGCGTAATGCGCATTCATTGTTAGAGAATGACACGATATTCCTAGATATTGATTGGTTGTGGCTACGTGGACGGTGAGGATTTTTGTGTAAAGTGTGGCTGCGATTTGAATCAGCTTGCAGATGTCTTACTGGGCCAAAATAAAGGCCCCACAGTGTCGATGCGAACGGGGTTCTTGAACCATCAGATTCAAGTGGAAACCATGGTGGATCTTCGGGCTTCCCGTCAAGCGGGCTTGCACTCCCGACCCAGTGCTGATCTCCTTAGCATTTGCTTATCGGCTCAAGACACACGATGTCCACTGTCGAGCACCGCAGGGTTAGTCACATGATACCTGATCACACGCTGTATCTGTAACGATTTTTATAGCTCTAACTGCCTATCTTCATCGAGAAAAGCGCTGACACGTTCGCTTAACTGCACGATCTTATCGTTGAATTTTTCGCTATCGTGGCCTTCATCCTGCTGCAGTGTGAGCAGTTCATGAGCCAAGTTAAGCGCTGCCATTACCGCAACACGATCGAGGCCTACCACCTTACCAGTCGCACGGATTTTTTCCATATTCTGATGCACCATTCGCGCCGAGGTGATCAGGGCTTCTCGCTCCTCATCAGGACAGGCAACCTGATACTCCTTGCCTAGGATATTGACTAGCACTGGGACACTCATAGTTCGTTATCCAAATCTCTGAGGCGACTGACCATTTTTTCAATGCGCTGACGCGCTGTTTCGGTTTTTTCCAGCAACTGAGATCGCTCGGTCAGCCAGGCGGCCTGTTGCGATCTGAGCAGCATGTTTTCTTCGCGCAGCCGACGACTTGCTCGCAACAGTTCATCTACATGCTGTTCCAATTGTTGGATCGCGTTTTTATCCATGAGTCTGCATTCAAAGCTGTGCGAAAATAATGCCTAACTATAGACGTGGCTGATGTAGCCGGTCAACAACTGTCATAATATGATTTTAATTTCAGGTGCCAGAGAAATGTCCGAACTGTATTTTCCCTCACTGTCCCCCGAGAACATGGCAGGTGATGGCCCATCTACCCAGGCAGAATTACAAGGCGCGTTATGCGGGTTGCTGTGCATGGATGCCAAGGCAAATCGAACTGACTGGTTTCGCACGTTGTTCGAGGACTACGAACCTCCGGAAGAAGAGATCAGTGCGCTAAAACAGCTGTTTGATTTGACCATTCAGGCACTTAACAGTCCAGAATATGACTTCAAACTGGCTTTCCCTGAAGACAGTTCGCCACTGGCGTCCAGACTGATCGCCATGGCCGACTGGTGTCAGGGTTTGATTTATGGCCTTGGTACATCCGGTCTTACAGATGAAACTGATCTATCCTCAGATAGTCAAGAATACATCGTCGATGTCATCAAGATTAGTCAAATCGCCGATGAAGATCTGAGAAACAACGAGCAAGATGAAGCCAACTTTGAGGAGCTGACCGAATATTTGCGCATGGGATTATTTGTGTTGTACAGCGAACTTCAGCCCGAAGACCCCACACAAACCATCATTGAACACTAGGCCTGAAATGACCAAATCGGAATACCATCGTCGCAGAGCAAGACTCATGGAAATCATGGGACCTGACTCTATTGCTATCCTGCCAAACGCACCCGTCGCTTCGCGCAATCGGGATGTCGACTATCCATATCGCAGTGACAGTCATTTTTTCTATCTGAGTGGCTTTGATGAGCCCGAGTCAGTGATTGTGCTGATTCCAGGAAGAGCTCATGGGGAGTTTCTGTTGTTCTGCCGTGAACGCGACATGAGCAAAGAAATCTGGGATGGCTATCGCGCTGGACAGGAAGGGGCGGTCAACGATTTTGCTGCGGATGACTCCTATCCCATCACAGACCTCGATGATATTTTGCCAGGGCTGATGGAAAACAAGGAAAAAGTCTATTACACCATGGGCAACCAGCCGACGTTTGATCAGCGGATAGTCAGTTGGCTCAATCATCTGCGTCAGGCGTCACGTGGTGGCAAGCATTCGCCAACTGAAATCATCGAGCTGGAACACTGCCTCAACGAATTAAGACTGTTCAAAAGTAGTCAGGAAGTCAAAGCCATGAAGCACGCAGCGGCTGCTTCAGTGGCAGCGCATATCCGAGCAATGCAATTCACCCGACCCGGCCGCTGGGAATTTGAAGTAGAAGCTGAAATCATCCATGAATTCATGCGGCATGGTTGCCGCTCTCCAGCCTACCCGTCTATTGT
>SKGV01000019.1 GCA_007117275.1 Methylophaga sp. | reverse complement strand
TTGGGCAGACAACTGACGAGCAATTGCTTCGGCAGCATGGACCGTCAAGCCAGCCCCCTGTAATACCATTGTGTTCATATGTGTGCCTGCAGATAAAACGTCGGCGAGGCTGAAAAATTCAGCTCGCCGAGACAATTGGCCCTGCTTGCTACAGGGTCTGTTGATCACTCAGCTGATGAAGATCGGCTGCTTGTTACTTGGCAGCTTATTGATTGTAGCGTTCGATACTAGACATGATCTCGTTTTTAGCGGCTGCAGTATCCAGCCAGCCATCGACTTTGACCCATTTGTTTTTTTCCAGATCTTTGTAGTGCTCGAAGAAATGCGCTAGTTGGTTTAGCAAATAAGCGGGCAGATCTTTAACATCCTGCACGGCTTCATACATCGGGTCATGTGGTACCGCAACGACTTTAGCATCTTCGCCTTTTTCATCGGTCATTTGCAGCATGCCCACCGGGCGGCATTGCACCACACAGCCGCTAATCAACGGAAATGGCGTAACCACTAGAACGTCGACTGGGTCACCATCATCTGACAGTGTTTGTGGCACGTAGCCATAGTTGCATGGATAGAACATAGCGGTGTTCATGAAACGATCCACAAACAATGCGCCGCTCTCTTTATCGACTTCGTATTTTACGGGATCGGCATTGGCGGGGATTTCGATGATGACGTTGATATCATCGGGGACGCTGCTACCTGGGCCTACGCGGTCAAGATTCATGAGTTTACTGCTCCAATTAGGATGGGAATAAATCGCTCGATTATAAAAGAATTCACGCTCGGATTAAATGTTTGGCATGGCGCGTTAGCGCAAAAAGAAGTACACAGCTACATAAAATAAAACGACTGAAAAAACGCGTTTTAACACGAAGGGCGGCAGTTGTTTGGCAAGTTTTGCCCCCAATGGCGCAAACAGCACACTGGTCGAAATAATGCCCCAGACAGCCGGCCAATAAATTAGACCTGTCTCCCAGCCAGTGTCGCTGAGTGCGCTGACAGGTGCAAACATGATAAAACCGATCCCCCCTGCGAATGCAATCGGAAAACCACATGCCGCCGCAGTGCCCACCGCCTGCTGAATAGCGCGACTGGCTGTCACCAGATACGGCACAACCAAGGTTCCGCCACCGATGCCAACCAAGGCTGATAATGCTCCGGCAAACAATCCATACATCGACGATGGCAGCCAGTTAAGTAGGTGTTTATTGGTGATATTAAGCGACGGTAGCCACATCTTGACGGCCATTAGCAAGGCAAAGCAGGCAAACACTATCTGCATGATTGCCGCACTTAGGTTAATCGCTAACAATGCACCCGCAAGCGCACCCAGCATCAAGCTCGGCAGCAATTTGCCAACATCCGGCCAAATGACATTGCCATAGCGATGATGCGCCATAATCGATGAAATTGACGTCGCCATGATGGTGATTAATGAAGTCGCAACTGCCATGTGAATGATAAATGCCTCGGGCATGCCCTGCCGAGCAAACAGCCAGACTAATATTGGGACTATAATCAAGCCGCCGCCAAGCCCGAGCAAACCGGCAATTGTTCCAGCAAAGATACCCACAAAGGCAAAGCCCAACAGTTCCATCAACACTCGGTGTGTCCCCCGCTTGGGCAAGGCAAGCTTAGTTTGTGGCATTTTGATCGAGACATATCGCGTTAATCGAACCTTTAGGATTAATTTATTTCAATAGCCGAAAGTGAGTTATGGCCGCCCATCATACAGATCTGATAGCAATGAATACTGTCATTCACAAGGTTTTGCCTCAATGAGACACGGGTATCAACCGACACTCAGACATCGAAGCATCTGGCAGATTGCCCTGCCGATGGTCATTGCCAATATCTCGACACCCTTGTTAGGCATGGTAGATACAGCGGTGGTGGGGCATCTTGCCGATGCGCATTATCTGGGTGCGGTTGCCATTGGCAGCATGATCTTTACTTTTTTGTTTTGGGGGTTTGGCTTTCTGCGCATGGCGACCACCGGGCTAACTTCTCAAGCGCATGGTGCAAACAATCACGCGCGTATTGAGTCGGTGTTGTGGCAATCCATGATGCTGGCGATGCTGATCGCCCTACTCTTGCTCAGTTTACAATGGCCGATTGCACAGCTGGCATTTGCGATTATCGATAGCAGTGATCACGTCGCGTTATATGCCAGACAGTATTTCGATATCCGAATATGGGCTGCGCCTGCGACCTTGCTTAACTATGCCATTATCGGCTGGTTGATTGGTCGTGAGGCCGCACGCTCGGCATTGTCGCTGGTACTCGTCATAAACCTGACGAATATCCTGTTTGACCTGATGCTGGTGTATGGCCTTGGCATGAATGCCGATGGTGTGGCTCTGGCCTCTGTCATCGCCGAGTACACAGGACTTGCCGTGGCACTGCTGATTCTCAAACACCATGGGATGTCACTTCCCGGTCAAGGTCTGTTAGTGAATACCTGGCGCTCATTTGCTGATTTTCGTGCCTTTAGCATTCACGGCAATTTATTGTTACGCACCCTATGTTTGATCTTCAGCTTTGCCTTTTTCACCACGCAGGGTGCTCGGCAGGGAGATGTTGTGCTGGCAGCTAATGCGGTGTTACTGAACTTCATCACCTTTATGGCTTTTGTGCTGGATGGCTTTGCCAACGCCACAGAGGTACTGACCGGCAAAGCCATCGGCAGAAAACATCGCCAGCAAATGATAGACGCATTACTATTAAGTGGTTTTTGGGCGGTGTTGATAGCGGTAATGTTTAGCTTGGTTTATAGCTTGTTTGGCACGCAGATCATCGGTCTGTTAACCAGTATCGAGAGCGTCAAGGCGATGGCTGAAAACTATCTGATTTGGCTGATCATTGCCCCGCTTTTGGCGGTATGGACCTATCTGTTTGATGGGCTATTTGTTGGTGCAACGCGCGGTCGTGAAATGCGCAACACCATGCTGGCGGCGACGTTTCTATGCTATTTGCCTGCTTGGTATCTCTTGCAACCGATGGGTAATGATGGCTTGTGGCTGGCCTTGTTGATCTTTCTTACTTCCAGAGGCTTCATTCAAACGCTGTACCTTAAGCGCATCTTCAACAGCGTTTGATCAGCATAGTGCTGGCTGTTTGCATTGCTGAGGGCGGTCGCTAGCAGTCATCGATATCGTCAACAGTGTGATCCAGTGTGTAGGTGACAAGCTGCTTTTTGATTGGGCAGACAAACGCCAGGCGATACGCTTTAAGTTGCAAGCCACGCGGGTCAGCGCGTGCATATCGCGCGTCACCGACCACTGGTAACGCCAAGGAGGCGCAATGTTTGCGGATCTGGTGCTTGCGACCGGTGTCTATCAACACATCAAGTAACGATTCCTGACGCTCGGCATCAAACTGCCGCAATGTGAGATGACTGAGCGCCGGCTTGCCGTCAATTGGCAGATCGACCTTCACGGTCTGCTGGCCGGTCTTAGCAAGAAAATTGCCGGTGACCCGTACCTGATAGTGTTTGCTAATGCGATGGTCTTGAAACATGGCTGATAATTGCCCAGCCATTTGCGCGTGATGCGCCACCAGCATCAAGCCCGACGCTTCACGATCTAATCGATGTACCAGAAACACACGGCGTTTTTGCTGAAAGTACTGCTCAACCAGCCGTAACAGGCTGCAATGATCCCCCCAAATACTGCCCTGAGACATCAGCATAGGCGGCTTGTACCACACACTGTAACCCTGATTATCGGCCAGCAGTGTGGGGGTTGGTGCTACCAGGGCCAACAGTTGGGGGTCAACACATATTCTTAGCCTATCTCCAGGAACGGGCATGAATTTCACTCGGCGCAGCCGTTGGGTCTTTTTGCCGCGCGTTAACCACACGGCACCCTTATTCATGGCATCCTTGATTTTTTGCTTGGAAATGCCTGCCTCGCTGGCCAGTAGTTCCAGCGCGGTCAGGCCCGGTGTTGTGACCATCACATGACAATCGACAGTGGTTGGTTTGACAGACATTTTCTGTAGCGACGCTTTAACGTAGAATTGGGCTTTTATCATCGAGGACGGTTAATGCCGTCAGCTTATCGTATGCGAATGATTGTCTCCACACTACTGTTATTGCCTGCCTTGGCGATTGCCGATATCTATCGCTGGACCGATGATGATGGCACTGTAAATTTCAGTCAGACAGCGCCAACAGATCGACCTTCACAACAGATCGTCACCCCAGCACCGCCAGCGATGAATGAAAACGCTGCCGCTGAAGTTGAGCAACTAATCGAAGCACAACAGCAACGTAGTCAGGATCAACAACAGCAGCGTCACGAGCAGCAACAGGCAGAACAAATTCGCCAGCAACGCGAGGAAAACTGTCGTATTGCGAGAGAAAACCTGCAACTGTTCATGGATAATCCTAATCGTAGGTTTATGGACAGTGATGGTAATTTTCAGCGACTTAGCGAAGACCTGCGCCAGCAACGCATGATTGAACTGCAACAGTACATCGATAACCTTTGCCACCCCTGACAAGGAGAACGCCATGCCTTATTTAAATATCGTCACCAATCAGACTGTAGATAATCGGTCAGATTTTCTGAAAACCGCCAGCAAAACCGTTGCCCAAGCATCCGGCAAACCCGAAAACTATGTGTTGGTTGCGCTTGAAGCCAAAGCCGATCTGCTGTTTGGTGGCAGTGCTGTGCCTGCCGCATTTCTGGACTATCGAGCGCTGGGTTTACCCGCCGATCGACAGGCGTTTTCCGATACCTTGTGCAGCCTTATCAGCGATCAGTTGGGCATTCAGGGAGATCGCATCTACATCAGCATGACCGACTCAGAACGACACAATTGGGGCTGGAATCACAGCACCTTCTGACAGACAACGCCGGAATACCGGCGAATGTTTTTTTGCAATGATTGTTTATTCGGGATAACAACACTTCCATGCGCACATCGACCCTGCTTATTGCCACACTCAAAGAAACGCCCGCCGATGCTGAAATCGTCAGCCATCAGCTTATGCTGCGCGCCGGTCTGATTCGTCGACTGGCCTCAGGCTTATACACCTGGCTGCCGCTTGGACTTCGGGTGTTACGCAAAACCGAAGCGATTGTCCGTGAAGAAATGAATCGCGCCGGTGCTCAGGAAGTGCTGATGCCCTCTGTGCAACCGGCAGAGCTATGGCAAGAAAGTGGTCGCTGGGAACAATATGGCCCTGAGTTGTTACGCATTATTGACCGCCATCAACGTGACTTCTGCTACGGTCCCACGCATGAAGAAGTCATCACCGATCTGGTTCGGCAAGAAATCCGCAGTTACAAACAACTGCCGATCAATCTGTATCAGATTCAAACCAAGTTCCGTGATGAAATCCGCCCACGTTTTGGGCTGATGCGCGCCCGCGAGTTTCTGATGAAAGATGCCTATTCGTTTCATGTTGATCAGGCGTCTTTACAAGCCACCTATGAGCGCATGTACCAGACCTACAGTCGAATTTTCGAACGTATCGGTCTCAATTATCGTGCAGTGCTGGCAGACACTGGCAGCATTGGTGGCAATGCGTCACATGAATTTCATGTATTAGCCAGCTCGGGCGAGGATGCCATTGCCTTTAGTAACCAAAGCGACTATGCCGCTAACGTTGAACTGGCTCAAACACTTCCGCCTGCTTCGCCTCGAGCTGCCGCCAGTGAAACCATGCAGAGCGTCGACACGCCACAAAAACATACCATCGACGAATTGAGTGCGTTTTTGAATCTGCCTGCCGAACGTTGCTTGAAAACATTGCTGGTCGAAGGCAGCGAAAACAACACCGTGGTCGCTTTGGTGATACGTGGCGATCACGATCTCAATGAAATCAAGGCTGAAAAACATCCTTTAGTTGCCGTGCCTTTAACCTTCGCCACCCCGGAAAAAGTACATGAAGTGTGTGGCGCTAATATTGGTTCTATCGGCCCGCTGGGTCTGGATATTCCAGTGATTGTTGACTACGCAGCGGCGCATGTCGCTGACTTTGTCTGCGGCGCCAACGAAGATGAAAAACATTTGACCGGTGTGAACTGGGGCCGTGACCTACCAGAACCTGAAACCGCTGATCTGCGCAATGTCGAGGCTGGTGATCCCAGCCCGGATGGTAACGGCACACTGGAAATCGCGCGCGGTATCGAAGTTGGCCATATTTTTCAGCTGGGCGAAAAATACTCCAACAAACTCAATGCTGTAGTACTGACTGAAACCGGCCAGTCTCAAGTCATGACCATGGGCTGTTATGGTATCGGTGTCTCCCGCGTGGTCGCTGCTGCCATCGAACAAAATCATGACGAGCGAGGCATCGTCTGGCCGCAATCCATTGCCCCCTTCGAAGTGGTGCTGATTCCAGTCAACGCTCACAAATCCCAACGCGTGCTTGACAAAGCTGAACAGGTTTACCAACAATTGCTGGAAGCAGGCGTAGATGTTTTGATTGACGATCGCGGATTGCGTCCTGGCGTTGCTTTTGCCGATTGGGATTTGATTGGCATACCTCACCGACTGATTCTTGGTGAGCGTGGTCTGGATAATGGCGTGATTGAATATAAACATCGTGCCAGCGGTGACGGCGCCGAGTTCAGTTTTGACAGCCTGCTCGACGAAATCAAGCAACGATTGGCTTAAGGCATTCACAGGCATGCACATCATTCAACAACAGCATCTCATTGATAGCGTCACCGATGCCTTGCAGTTTATTGCCAACTACCATCCACGGGATTTTATTCAGGCAATGTCGGCAGCCTATCAACGTGAACAATCGCCGGCCGCCAAAGATGCCATTGCACAGATTCTTGTCAATTCTCGTCTCTGCGCCGAAAACAATCGGCCCATCTGTCAGGACACCGGCATCGTCAATGTTTTTGTCAAAGTCGGCATGGACGTACAGTGGCAGGCAGACATGTCTCTGGAAGACATGATTAACGAAGGTGTACGCCGAGCCTATCTGCACCCCGATAATGTCCTGCGTGCTTCTGTGGTTGCGGATCCTGTTGGCAGTCGAACAAACACCGGTGATAACACGCCTGCGGTTATTCATACTGAGCTGGTACCGGGTAATACGGTGGAAATCGACATTGCGGCCAAAGGCGGTGGCAGTGAAAACAAAGCAAAATTCACCATCTTGAATCCGAGTGACAGTCTGGTGGACTGGGTGATGGACAGCGTACCCAAAATGGGCGCTGGCTGGTGCCCTCCCGGTATGCTCGGTATTGGCATTGGCGGCACTGCCGAGAAAGCCATGCTGATGGCTAAACAAAGCCTGATGGAAGCCATCGACATTCAGGAATTGATAGATCGAGGCCCTGAAACCGCCACCGAAAAACTTCGGGTCGAGCTTTATCGCAAAGTCAATCAACTGGGCATTGGTGCCCAGGGACTCGGTGGGCTGACAACGGTACTAGATGTCAAAATCAAGGATTACCCGACTCACGCAGCGTCGCTACCCGTCGCAATGATTCCCAATTGCGCGGCCACGCGTCATGTTCATTTTGTATTAGATGGCAGCGGGCCTGCCGAGTTTATCCCACCGTCACTGGATGACTGGCCCGACATTACTTGGCAAGCTGCCAGCAATTCACGTCAGGTCAATTTGGATAGCCTCACGGCAGCCGATATTCAGACCTGGCAACCCGGTGAAACATTATTGTTGAGTGGACATTTCCTCACCGGTCGAGATGCTGCACACAAGAAAATTGCTGATCTGCTTAGCAAAGGTGAACCTTTGCCTCAAGGTTTGGACTTTCACAATCGCTTCATCTACTACGTTGGCCCGGTCGATCCGGTGCCCGGTGAAGTGGTAGGCCCAGCCGGCCCCACCACCGCCACTCGAATGGATAAATTCACAGAGCTGATGCTCGCTGAAACCGGTCTTTTGGGCATGATTGGCAAAGCGGAACG
>SKGV01000058.1 GCA_007117275.1 Methylophaga sp. | reverse complement strand
GACAGATAACTGAAGAAGCGGCAGTAGCCGTCATCGTCTTGCATGTAGGCGATGGTATAGATATGCACCATCAGCGAGACAAATGTCACCACCACCATCATAATGGCTGACAAAGTATCAATCAGAAAACCGATTTCCAGCGTCAAGGGCCCGGCTTGCAACCAGCGGTAGATGGAATCGTTGAAATAAGCTCCATCAACCACCACCAGTTTGAGTACCCATACTGACAGCAAGAATGCGATGGCAACTCCCGCAATCGTTACCCGATGTGACCATTGCCGACCGATTTGCTTGCCAAACACTCCGGCCAGAATGCTGCCAAACAGCGGTGCCAGAACGATCGATAATAGCAGGCTGGTATTCATCTCTTACCCCTTTAACCGGCCAATTTCATCGACATTGATGGTGCTGAGGTTTCTGAATAACACCACTAAAATCGCCAAGCCGATTGCAGCTTCCGCCGCTGCCACGGTAAGTATGAAAAATACAAACACCTGACCGGCCGCATCATCCAGAAAATAGGCAAAGGCCAAAAAGTTGAGATTGACTGCCAGCAGCATCAACTCGATGCACATCAGCAATATGATGATATTTTTACGGTTAAGAAAAATACCGGCCACCGAAAGGCTGAACAACAAAGCCCCAAGGATGAGAAAATCCGACAAGGCGATCATTGATCAGACGCCTTATTTGATTTCGTTTGCTCAGAGGCCATTTTGACCACTCGCAAACGATCGGCTTTTTGTACTTTTACCTGCTGGCCTGCATCCTGTTTTTTGCGTGTGCCGCTGCGCAAGGTCAGCATAATGGCGGCAACAATGGCCACAGTCAAAATCACCGCTGCCAACTGGAACGGATAGACATATTCGGTGTACAGCAGCAAACCCAATCGGCGGGTATTACTGACAGATTCATCGACTTGCGGTGCCTCGACCTGCTCCAATCCAAAGTTACTGACACCCAACACGGCAATCATCTCAACCACAATCAACAGTGCCACCAGAATGCCCAACGGTAAGTAGCGGGTAAAACCCTCCCTCAGGGGCACTAGATCAATATCCAGCATCATGACCACAAACAAGAACAGTACCAGTACCGCTCCGACATAGACCAAGACCAGCGCAATCGCCAAAAACTCTGCATGCAACATCAGCCAGATCGCAGCACTGGTAAAAAAGGCCAGCACCAGAAACAAGGCTGCACGCACAGGGTTACGCACCGTGATCACCATTGTGGCGGCGAACAGTAAAATGGCAGCAAAACAGTAAAACAGCAGTTTTTCCATCTATAGCTCCGGCCTAACGATAAGGCGCGTCGGCCTCCCTATCTGCAGCGATCTGTGACTCATACTTGTCACCAATTGCCAGCAATTGTTGCTTGGTCATAATGTTCTCACCTCGGTTTTCGAAGTGATAATCAAACACCCGTGTTTCAACGATTGAATCGACTGGACACGACTCTTCACAAAACCCGCAATAAATGCACTTGAACAGATCAATGTCATAGCGAGTTGTTCGGCGTGTTCCATCCTCTCGCGGTTCGGTTTCAATGGTAATCGCTAGTGCCGGACAAACCGCTTCGCATAACTTGCAGCCAATGCAGCGCTCTTCGCCGTTGGGGTAGCGGCGTAAGGCATGCAGACCACGAAATCGAGGCGATTGTGGTGTTTTCTCTTCTGGATATTGCACCGTGACTTTCCGGGAGAACAGATAACGGCCGGTCAGCCGAAGCCCCTGTAATAACTCCCACAGCAGAAAACTTTTAAAGAAATGTCTGACAGAACGCATCAAATCCCTCCCGTTTGACTGAACCAGGGAGTCCATTCAAATACCTTGGCGGTTGCCACAACCACAATCCACACTAGGGCCACAGGAATAAAAATCTTCCAGCCTAGGCGCATAATCTGATCATAACGATATCGTGGGAAAGTCGCCCGAAGCCATAGATAGATAAACAGGAACATAGCTGTTTTTAACAACAACCAGACGATGCCGGGTACCCAGACAAACATGGTCTCCAACACAGGAATACCTTCAAAAGGCGATAACCAGCCACCCATGAACAGCAAAGCGGCCAACATAGAGATCAGAATCATATCGGCATATTCGGCCAGGAAAAACAACGCAAAGGCCATGCCCGAGTATTCCACATGGAAACCGGCAACGATTTCTGACTCACCCTCTGCCATATCAAAAGGCGCACGATTGGTTTCGGCAACACCGGAAATAAAGTAGATGACAAATAACGGTAGCAGCGGCAGCCAATACCAACAAAGAAAGCCACCTTGTTGAGCCATGACAATCTCGCCAAGGTTCAGGCTTCCGGCTGCCACCAGAACACCCACTAAGGCAAACCCCATGGCGATCTCGTAAGAAACCACCTGAGCTGCGCTACGCATTGCACCAAGAAAAGCATAACGGGAGTTCGAGGCCCAGCCAGCAATCACCACACCGTAAACACTGACTGAGGTAATGGCAAGAATGTACAGTAAACCGGCATTGATATTCGCCAGTACCATACCATCGTCAAATGGAATGACTGCCCATGCAGCTAATGCAGGTGCAATGGCCATGACTGGCGCAAGCACAAACAAATACAGATTGGATTTGGCAGGGAAAATCACTTCTTTCATTGCCAGTTTCAAACCGTCAGCCAACGGTTGGAGCAGCCCTCTCGGCCCTACCCTGTTAGGCCCAATGCGCTGCTGAATGTAGCCAATGACTTTTCTCTCGGCCAGGGTTAAATAGGCCACCGCCATCATCAGGATAATAACAATCAGCAAAATCTTACCGATGATGGGCGCGATATGTAGCAGACCTTCGATCATGTCAGGCTGCCGGCGGGTTTAATGTCAACACGTGTCATTGCAGCACCGAGCTGTGCACTAACCGAGGTGGTCGCTTGCAGATAAACACAGTCGCGTGCCACTGTCTCATCAAGCTTAAGCTCGAGGGCATGCTGTTGCTCATGTTGCGAAAGCAAGACTTGCTGTCCGTCTTGCAGATCTAGCTTTTGCGCAAGCTCGGGATGAATTTTAACGGTAGTCAGTTCCTGCATTTCCGGCGTGTTTTGCAGTGCGCTACTGCGACGCACAAGAGAGTCACAACGATAGGAAGGCACTTCAGCAATGTAGGTCAACCCTTGCTCGAGCTGCAGATCTTCTGGCAGATAGGTTTGCTGTTCACCATGCGGCTGAATTCTTAGTTCGGTCTTCAATGTGCTTAGGACGTCTTCTGATGACACATAATCAAAATCTGAAAGTCGACTGATATTGCCCAGCACCCGTAATATCTTCCAACCGGGTCGGCTGTCACCTTTTGCAGCCACCGCACCGGTGAAACTCTGCCATTTTTTGTTGATGCTGATAAATGTGCCAGATGTTTCGGTAAAGGCCGCTAATGGCAAGATGACATCCGCATAGGATTGCATCTGTTGCGTGACAAAGTTATTGATTTGCACCACAAAGCTGGCATGTTGTAGTGACGACATTGCCAAAACAGGATTGACACAATCCAACTCTGGCTCAACATTAAACAACACGTAGGCACGACAGGATTGCTGCCACATACTCAAGGCATTGAGCGGTATAGCCTTACTGGCTTTGGGGCTTGGGATAGCACCTGCCTGCCAATGCCCGACGCTGTTCGCCTTGGGTAGCCAGACCAGTTTTGCGCCGGTCAAGCGACTGATCAGACTGGCGAGCTTACGGTATTTTGCACCTTGAGGGTGTTGTTCGAGCAGTTCGCCCAGCAAGATCACAGATTCATTGGCGTTACTTAACTGCATGGCAACATTCTGTTCGGCAGCCGTTGGAGTTCTCTCGGACAGCAAGGGCAACCAATCACTGGTATCGATGTCTTTGGCAAGCGGCAACAAGGACTTCACGATGCCGGACAACATTTGCATCATGGCCACGGGGGACACGACATGTTGATGCACGTCTGACATGAACAATTCATGACCAACAAAGTTGATATCAAATACCGCAGCACCTCGCGTATTTGCCTGACGAATACGGTGGGCGATGATCGGTTGTTCACTGCGTATCGAACAACCCAGCATCACAATGGTGTCACTGCGGCTCAGCGCTGACAGATCCCAGTCCTGCAAGCTGTAATCGCAGGCATCATCGACAAAGTCCTGCTGGCGCAGGCGATGGTCAATATTGTCGGTTCCAAGGCCACGCAGCCATTTCTGGAATAAATAAGCTTCTTCAGTTGTGGCTGTAGGCGAAATTAAACCGGCAATCTGCTCAGGACCATTTTTTGCTTTAACTGATTTTAATCCTTCCACGGCAAATTCAAGCGCCGTCTGCCAATCTGTCTCTTGCCATTGACCGTGTATTTTAATCAGCGGTTTTAAACAACGCTCAGGATGGTTAAGTCCCAGATAACTAAATCGGTCACGGTCAGAAATCCAAGATTCGTTCAATGCTTCATTATCGCGCGGCACCACACGCATGACTTCATTACGACGCACATGCACTTCAATATTCGACCCGACGGCATCATGCGGAGCCACTGATGGATGTGCGGTCATTTCCCAGGCACGTGCCTTGTAACGAAACGGTTTCGACGTCAGCGCACCCACAGGACACAAGTCAATGATATTGCCTGATAATTCCGATATCAGGCTGTGTTCGACATAGGTGCCAATTTCCATATGCTCACCTCGGCCGGTGGCGCCCAGTTCTTTAATGCCGGCAATTTCCTGCCCAAAGCGAACACACCGCGTGCAATGAATGCATCGTGTCATATCTGTTTGAATCAGCGGACCGATATTTTTATCAGGCACCACCCGCTTGCGCTCACTGAAACGGCTAATACCTGCACCATAGCCCATCGACATATCTTGCAGCTCGCACTCACCGCCTTGATCGCATATCGGGCAATCCAGTGGATGATTTATCAGCAAAAATTCCATCACGGCTCGCTGCGCGTTTCGGGCGACTGTTGACTGAGTATGGATCTGCATGCCTTCTGAAACCAGCGTCGCACAGGCGGGTAAGGCACTACGTGCGCCAGCGACTTCCACTAGACACATCCGACAATTAGCCGCTACGGACAACTTTTTGTGATAACAAAAACGCGGAATATCCACCCCAGCTTCATCAGCGACCTGGATGATCGTCTTGCTGGCGTCAACGCTCAGCGAAATGCCGTCAATTTCAATAGTTACCATGTGCTTGCTTTCTGATACACGGGGCTGTCTGTCATACAACGTTGATGATCGATATGGTACTGAAACTCTTCTCTGAAATGCTTGATAAAACTGATGACTGGCGTTGCTGCTGCCTCGCCAAGCGCACAGATAGTGTTGCCGCTGATGTTGCTGGCGACCTCGACCAGTCTATCTAAATCTTCCTGACGCCCTTCTCCAGCCTCAATTCGCTTAACCACGCGATAAAGCCAGCCCGATCCTTCTCGGCAGGGTGTGCATTGTCCACAGGATTCTTCGTGATAAAAATATGCTATGCGCTCCAGCGCCTTGACCATACAGGTGCTGTCATCCATGACAATGACCGAACCTGCCCCTAACATGGAGCCAGCCTTACTGAGGCCGTCATAGCTCATCACCGCCTGCATCATGACATCCGCAGGCACTACGGGTGTGGAGCTGCCACCAGGAATAACAGCTTTCAATGTGTGACCGTCACGAACACCGCCAGCCAACTCGAGCAATGTGGCAAAAGGAGTTCCGAGGGGTACTTCGTAGTTTCCTGGCTTATTGACATGACCAGAGACACAAAAGATTTTACTGCCGCCATTGTTGGGCGTTCCCAACGCATGAAACCAGTCTGCACCGTGTTGCAAAATCACCGGGATAGAGGCCAGTGTTTCCGTGTTATTGATCGTAGTTGGCCGGCCATATAAACCATAACCCGCAGGGAATGGCGGCTTGTAACGGGGCTGACCTTTTTTACCCTCAAGTGATTCGAGCAAGGCCGTCTCTTCACCACAGATATACGCACCAGCGCCTGGTTGGGTATAGAGTTCAAAGCTGAAGCCGCTGCCGAGTATATTTTTGCCTAGATATCCGGCACGGCGAGCTTCGGCAATGGCCTGTTCGAAGCGTTCAATCGGCTCATAAAACTCGCCGCGTATGTAGTTGTATCCGGTTTCTGCGCCAATCGCATAGCCCGCGATAATCATGCCTTCGATGAGCTGATGTGGATTAAATCGCAGTATATCCCGATCCTTACAGGTACCCGGCTCACCTTCATCAGAATTACATACGATGTACTTGGCACCGGGGACTTTGTGTGGCATGAAACTCCACTTCAAGCCAGTCGGGAAACCTGCGCCACCACGACCACGCAGCGCAGAACTTTTAATTTGTTCGATAATGTCTTCAGGTCGTGTCGATTGTTTGAGAATATTCTCAAGCACACTGTAGCCACCCACCTTGCGGTAAGACTCGAAGGACCAAGGTTGATCTAAATGCAAGGTTCGAAAACAGACCATATTTTGCTGGGTCATTTGATTCCCTCTAGCAATTCGTCTACTTTTTCCGGCGTCAGAAATTCGTGATATTGCTTGTCCAACAACAACATCGGCGCGCCGCAGCAGGCCCCCAAACACTCGACTTCTCTCAAGGTAAACTTGCCATCATCAGTGGTCTCACCCAGCTTTACGCCCAGACGTTGTTGCAAATGCTCAACAATTGCTTCAGATCCGTTTAGCTGACAAGAAATATTGGTACAAACACTGATCTTGTGTTTTCCGACCGGTGACAATTCAAACATCGTGTAGAAAGTGGCTACTTCCATCACGCTGATGAAAGGCAAGTCAAGATACACGGCCAGTGCTTTGAGTAAGTCTTCGCTGAGCCAGCCACCATTTGCATCCTGAATAAGATGCATACAGGGAATCAGAGCTGATCGACTCTGATTGACCGGGTATTTGACAATCCAACTATCAAGACGATGACGCAGTTGCTCATTGAACAACTGTTCTGCCGGCCCTGTCACTTGCATATCGGTCATCGATCTATCTCGCCAAACACAATGTCCATGGTGCCAATGATCGCCACAACATCTGCCAGCATATGGCCCCGAGCCATCTCATCCATTGCAGCAAGATGAGCAAACCCCGGCGCACGAATCTTGACCCGATACGGTTTGTTGGCACCATCAGAAACCAGGTATATACCAAATTCACCCTTGGGATGCTCGACCGCGCTATAGACTTCACCTTCGGGCACACAATAGCCTTCGGTGAATAATTTGAAGTGATGAATCAAGGCTTCCATATCATCCTTCATAGAAGCGCGGCTTGGCGGTGCAACTTTGGCATTATCGATAATCACTGGGCCGGGGTTGACTCTGAGCCAGTCGATACACTGCTGGATAATGCCCGTTGACTGGCGCATTTCTTCAACCCTGACCAGGTAACGATCGTAACAATCTCCTTCGGTGCCAACTGGTATATCAAAATCAAGCTGGTCATATATTTCATATGGTTGCTTTTTTCGAAGGTCCCATTCAATGCCACTGCCTCTGAGCATCGGCCCGGTAAACCCTAATTGCAGGGCACGTTCTGGTGACACAACGCCGATACCCACGGTTCGCTGCTTCCAGATACGGTTGTCGGTCAGCAGGGTTTCGTATTCATCAACACATTTCGGAAAACGCTGACAAAAATCCTCGATAAAGTCGAGCATCGAACCGTGTCGATTGGTATTTTTCCGATCGACTTCTTTTTGGCTATGCCACTTGGAAGCCTGGTATTTGGGCATGCTCGCCGGCAAATCACGATAAACACCGCCAGGGCGATAGTAGGTTGCATGCATTCGAGCACCAGAGACGGCCTCGTAGCAATCCATCAAGTCTTCCCGCTCACGGAAACAATAGAGGAAGATGGTCATAGCACCTATGTCCAGGCCATGCGCGCCCAACCACATCAGATGATTGAGAATACGGGTAATCTCGTCAAACATGACCCGAATGTACTGCGCACGAATCGGCGGCTCGATGCCTAGTAACTTTTCAATCGCCAT
>SKGV01000125.1 GCA_007117275.1 Methylophaga sp. | reverse complement strand
CGTGAGTTCGAGCGACTTTATGCTGCAGATCCGAGTTTTGAGGATGTGCGCGCGCGGCTAGAAGCAGTCAACTAGATGGATAACAGATTGTAGTCGTTTAACTTTTCAACGAGACGTTGGGCAGAGGACTTGGGATGCTGAAGCGTAAGGACACTTTTGTAGAGGTCGAAGATGCTTTTTGCTGGTCTGTTCCAGAGTTTTCAACATCGGAGTAGACGTCTGCGACCGTTTAGCCGCGATTGACCCCGAAAGCTTGGCGATTATCGAGGTCGCGGAGGATGGATATGGCACAGAGCGCCGCACTAATTACGGACAGTTAAAGGATTTGTCAGACCGGTTCGCTACCGTATTGGAAGGTCTAGGTCTGGCGCGTACCGTGGATGGCATCGCTGGTGACCGTGTCGCAGTTCTTCTTTCACAGCGGTTAGAAACTGCAGTCGCACATATCGCCGCTTTTAAGGGTGGCTTTGTTTCATTGCCTCTCTTTACCTTATTTGGTCCTGAGGCTCTGCTGCACCGATTGCGTGACAGCGGCGCACGGGTTTTGGTGACCGATAGCGATAGCCTACTGCAGGTCATGCAGATTCGTGACCAATTGCCTGCTTTGCAGCATGTCTTCCTGGTCGACGGGGTGCCGGAAACGACCAGCGGGCTGCTGGATTTTCATGCTGAGTTGGCAGCGGTCACATCAGAATATATTCCGGTACCAACCCGGGCTGATGATCCTGCCGTTATCATTTACACCTCGGGCACGCCGGGAAACCCCAAGGGTGCGCTACATGCACATCGTGTGCTTTTGGGACATCTTCCTGGGGTTGAGATTAGTCACAATTTCTTGCCTGCGGAATGCAACATGATCGTCAGCAGTTCCAGTGCGCTTGAGGCACCAGTTCCAGGCATCATGGGACGCCCTGTCCCTGGCCATCATGTTGATGTGATCAGCGCAAGTGGTGAGGTGCTTGACGTGGAGCAAGTGGGTGCCATCGCCGTACGAGCTCCAGATCCGGTGATGTTTCTTGGCTACTGGAACAATCCCGAGGCAACCGATGAAAAACTCATCACCGGCCCAAAGGGCCGCTGGCTTCTAACCGGCGATCGCGGCATGCGTAGAAGCTACGGCCGGCTGCGCTTTGTTGACAGTCAATTAATGAAAGGAGAATAGTCCTCCTAAAATAAATAGCCTGATATGCCCTTGATCAAGTAGACTGTGCCGATCGCCATGATGATATAGCGGGTATACTTGCGAAAACCATGATCGGTAAGGCGCTCAAGGACCGGGCGAGCCAGGGATGTGCCAAGGATTGCGGCGCCTAACGCCACGCCTATGATGGTTGTGGAGAAAACTGAAATGTCGGGTGCAGAAAGGAATGTTCCGAAATATACTATTTTCGCAAGATGGGTAACAACTTGGCAAGACGCCTTGGTGGCTACAATAGCGCGTCTGCCAATGCCGGTGTTGACAAAAAACAGATCAAGGGTCGGCCCTGAAACGCCTGAAACAAGCTGCATTGATGTGCAAATAAAGCCACAGCTCTCGGCCCCTCCCCATGATGTGGCTCTGGGCACATGGTGATCGGGGACGAGGGCAGGAATAAATGGAATCAGACCAAGAAAAATAAAAACAAGTCTTTGGTCAGGAACAAAGCTGACCAGCAAGAACACGCCACATGCGAGCAGCAAGCCGAACGAGTATCTCATTACCAATCGCCATGCAATATGCTCGCGCCACAATACTGCGCGCCACCCGTTTGATGTCAGTTGTGTAATCCCATGCAAGACCATTGCGCTGGCGACGGGCAGGATTAAGAGCAACCCTCCCATGAGGATCATGCCACCCGCCATGCCAAAGACACCTGCTATGAAAGATGTGGACAGCACAAGGATGCCGAAGAACGCCAGAATCGGGCCACTCATGACTGATTACATCCCGAACAGGTTTTGGCGTACGGTTCCAAGGTGGGCCTCGATCGCTTTTTCTGCCATGCGTGCATTTCGGCCCTGAAGCGCATCAAGGATGCGTGCATGTTCCTGACAATATAATTCTCTGCGTTCTGCGGTGATACTGCCCTTCTTGAGTTCGCCCCACTCGGCGGTATCGCGCGACTGTGTAATGATTCGAAACAGGTCGATAATAAGCTTATTATGTGTGGCTTCTGCCAGCATTTGATGAAACTGCCCATCCCAATGCTCGAACGTGACGAAATCAGCTGCTCGTTCCGCTTCAAGCATCGCATGGCGAATTCCCGAGATATCGGCCTTGTTCGCATGCATGACGATCAAGCTTGTAAAGCGCGGCTCGATGAGTAAGCGCGCCTCCATAATCTCTCGAGGGCTATAATCCTTGCGCTCACTCTCAGTTTCTAATGAGAGTTGTGGCGCGCTGTCGGCGACGTAGGTCCCACTTCCGATTATGCGCAGCACCTTTCCCTGCGCCTCCAGACGCGCCATTGCCCTACGAATCGCGCTGCGAGAAACATTCATATCTTCTGCGAGCGCGCGCTCTGTCGGAAGTTTTACACCGGGAAGCATCGCGGGCTGCGATAGCAGCTCGCCGAGGCGATACTCAACATTTTCTATGTCGCTCCGGGCCAAACCGTCCGGCGGTTGTGTCTCATCCACGACGTTCACTCCCATCTAACCAAAACTGGTAACGCTCTTACCGCGAAAGTCAACCAAAGCTTACCCAATCGAATTGTGTGTTGCGCAATATGAAACCAATAGCCTATATATCCATTATTGGGCAACCAATTTGTGGCTATGTCGACAGAATTGGTTACCTAGTAGCATATCGGCGCCGCGTAAGAGGAGGAAACAATGACGCAGCCAGAAACGAATGTAACGGTTAAGGGTACTGAGCATTGGACCAAGAAGCAGGATGTGAATTTGTTCCTTTGGAACAAGGCGCCTGAAGGTAAATCCAAGGGAACGATTCTGTTTGTTCACGGGTCCTCAATGGCGTCTCAGCCGACATTTGACCTGCAGGTTCCAGGCCGCCCGTTTTCGTCGGTGATGGATTGGTTCGCGACGCAAGGCTACGATACTTGGTGTGTCGATATGGAAGGCTACGGTCGATCTGACAAGAACCGTGATATCACCGCAAACATTGCTGATGGTGCCGACGATCTGAGCGCAGCATCACAATACATCATGGAAAAGACCGGAGCAGAAAGCTTCTATGTTTACGGCATCTCATCGGGTGCGCTCCGCGCGGCAGCATTTGCGGAGCGGCACCCGGAGCGCGTCGCAAAATTAGCGCTTGACGCTTATGTGTGGACCGGTGAGGGCGCACCAACATTGATCGAGCGGCGAAAGAAGCTTGAGCAGTTCCGGGTGATGAAGCGTCGCCCAATTGATCGGGATTTCGTGTTTTCAATCTTCAATCGCGATCATCCAGGCGCAGCCGAGGACAATGTGATTGATGCTTTTGCTGATGCGATTCTTGCGCTCGACGACTCCATGCCAACCGGCACCTACGTGGACATGTGCTCACGTTTGCCGCTGAATGACCCAGCCAAACTGACTATGCCCACCATCGTGATGCGCGGAGAGTGGGATGGAATCGCAGCAATGGATGACTTGCTTAAGTTCTTTGCGCTTTTGCCGCACCCTAACAAACAGTTCACGGTTATGCAGGGCATCTCTCATGCGTCATTTCAGCAGAAAAACTACATGATGGTGTACCAGATACTTCAGAGCTTTTTTGAGCAGCCGGCGGCTGTATACACAGGGGAGTAACAAAACTCCTGGCGCCTCTCCGGTAGGTTGGTCTGATTGGAGAGGCATCTGAAATAAACGCCCAATTCATTACCAAATTTTAATTGGTTGACTAATTGGGCAAAATGATCATTCTGTCACCTAAGGCAGGTTGAGGAGAACCTGTCGCATGCTGAACCACAGGGAGGACCATACATGACGAGATCCACCATCAAAGCCCCATCGCTGCTAGGGCGGCGCAGCTTTCTCAAAGCAAGCGGTGCAGTTGCTGCTGCGGCAGGTGCAAGCAGCTTGCTGATGCCAAGTAGTGCTTTCGCACAGGATTTTCCGGCGCGGAATATGGATATAATCATCCCGACTGGAGAGGGCGGCGGAGCGGATCGTGATGCGCGCGCATTTGCCTCAGTCTGGGGGAAGCATTTGCCAACCAATTTCCAATTTGGATACTACCCTGGAGCTGCCGGGCAGGTTGGGTACGAGTTCTATATGAGCCGAGAACCGGATGCATATTCTCTGATTTTCGCCAATCTTGGCCCTGAAGTCATCATGCTTGAACTGCAGGATACTGGGATCAGTGTCGGTGAAGATATTGTGTTTATTCAGCAGACACTGTCGGAGCCTATGTGCGTATGGGTTGGCCCGAACAGCCCGCACCGCACCTTGGAAGAATTGGTCGAAGTGGGTCGCAATCGCCCCATCACCGTTGCTGTCAGCCGCCTGCCCCATCCAGCCTCTATTGGTATGCTGGCGCTCGGAGAGGCGTTGGGGATAGAGATTGTTCTGGTTCCTTACGGGGGGGGTAACCCAACTGCGATGGCGGCGATCACTATGGAGGTTGACTGTGCAGCGCTGCCCATTACCAACTCAATCGTATTGGGAGATCAATCCATTGTTTTGGGCGTCTTCGCCGATGAAAATGTCGCCCCTGATGGGACTGACAACGCTCCGGCAGTAAATGCAGCGCTCGGAACTTCGATTCCGGCGCTGACTTCGTCGCGCGCTTGGGGAGTGCACCGCGCTGCATATGACGCCCATCCTGAACGAGTAGCGCGACTGGTCGAAAGTATGCAAGCCACATTGGCCGACCCAGACTACGTCTCTGCGGTTGAGGGTGCCGGCGTACCGTCTGTATTCATTGACCCAGGCGATGAGTCAGTTGCCATGGCTTCGGCACAAGCCACGATCGAGCTGGCCCGCCGCTATCGCGACCTGCTTACTGGTTCCTGATATTTCTTTTCCACATGAAGGCGGCGTCTGTATTTGGCGCCGCCTCTGTGGCGAAACCAAGCGAGAAATTAATCATGTCTGACGAAGCACCGTCGGACAGGAAGCAGGTCGGGTCTGACCTGATTATTCCTGTCTTGGGGATCGCCTACGCGATCTATTATGTTTACTCAGTGTGGGAATTCCCAGCAGAGGCGCAGCGAAGCGGCTTTTTTCTTGCTGGTCTTCTTTTCCTTCTTTGTGCACTTTTTTTTCTGCGCACCCTATTGCTGGCTTTGCGCGGCAAGGCAGAATTGGAATTCTTGGCGCTTCTGGGCCCACCTGAGGGGCGATGGCGTCGGCTGGGTTTCGTAGCGCTGATAGGCGCCTATCTACTAACTGTACAGACACTAGGCTTCACAGTGTCAACCTTTTCTTTCCTGTTCCTAGGGTCAATGCTGGGAGGGCTTAAGTCAGCCCGTCGCGCGGCAACTTTTGCGGCAATAGCTGCGTTGGCCGGCTGGTTGTTCTTTATCGTTTTGTTGGGCACGCGCTTTCCGCTGGGGCCATTCGAGGCGCTTATGGCACAGGTAATGTTACTATGGACATGAGTATCGCCGGCTTGGCCGAACTGTTTTTCTACTCTGCTTCCATGTGGTGGGTGATCATCCCGGCTGTAGTCGTTGGCATTCTGATGGGAGCGATCCCCGGTTTTGCGGCGCATAATACGATCATAATGCTATTGCCGCTGACGCTGGCCGTAGATGTTAACATCGCACTGACCTTCATGGTCGCTCTATACTGTGCAAGCCATCTTGGCGGAGGTATCCCCGCGATCTTGCTGAACATTCCGGGGACTGGAGGTGCCGCGGCCACGACGCTGGACGGCTACCCCATGTCGCAACAAGGTAAAGCATCCAAAGCGCTCGCGCTGAGTTTTGTTGCCTCAATCATGGCTGGCCTGATCACATCCGGTGTAACATTGTTTTTGTTGCAATATTTATCGCAGGTGGGGTTTTACATCCGTTCGGTCGAGATGGTTGTAGTCATGCTCTTCGGTCTCGCACTGATTGCAGCAATTGCAGCACAAGACATGCTCAAGGGCCTTATTGCGGGGGCATTGGGCCTCATGTTGGGTGCCATGGGCGCCGATCATATATACGCAACCCCACGGGGGACCTTTGGTATTCTTGAATTGTTTGACGGTGTGCCGTTGGTTCCAGCACTGATTGGACTATTCGCGATCTCAGAAGCGCTCATCATGTTGGAGAAGCGGACGATCGCGCCTGAAGCAAGTGCGCGCGCAATGCCCACTTGGGGTGAAACGCTTCGCGAGATTCTAGGGGCATTCAAGCATTGGTTCATGATGCTGTGGAGCTCACTCTTGGGCTTGATTATCGGTGTCATGCCTGGCGCGGGGGCATCAATCGCAGCGTTCGTGGCCTACCAGCAGGCGCGTACATATTCGCGTACACCTGAAAAGTTTGGCACTGGACACGAGCAGGGTGTTATTGCCCCAGAAGCCGCAAATAATGGCGTGACCACAGGAACTTTGGTGCCACTCCTAGCAATTGGCGTGCCGGGTGGAAGCACAGCTGCGGTCATGATGGTTGTGCTACAGTTTCACGGCGTACCATTCGGGCCGCGTCTTTTTGTGCAAGACCCGATCCTTGCCTATGGCGTGATCATGTCAATGTTCGTAGCCTATATCTTCATGCTGGTGACATTGTTTCCGCTGACGCGTTACCTGTCGCGGATCACGGTTGTGGCAAACTATTATATGGCGCCCATGATCGTGGCTTTCACACTGGTTGGGGCATTTGTGCCGCGTAACTTTATGGCTGATTTAACCATAGCGGTCGCTTTTGGGATCATTGGCTATATTGCGAGAAAGACGGGTTACAACGTTGCGGCAATCCTGATCGGGGTCATCCTTGGCCCACTGCTGGAGAGATCATTTCTTCTGTCCATGCGCATATCGGGAGGTGACCCGATGATCTTTTTCTCATCCACCATCGGCAACATTCTTTGGGCACTTCTGGCAATCACCTTGCTGGCATCGCCCTCAATCAGTTTGCTGCGCAAAATGCGCCGCAAAGGCGACATCTATTAACAATCAGGAGAACCAAGCATGCGTCTAGTCACCGTGAAGGTTGATGAACAGCATATAGCCGCCGTAGATACGATATCAGGTGTAATCCCATTGGCTGAACTGGCCTCTGACCTGCCAAAAACAATTCTCGAAGTGGTTAAGGGCGGCACCCCGGTCCTAGACCGGATTAAATCGGCCCTTGAAAATGGGACTGCAAAACCCGTGCCGCATGACCGCTACGTCCTGAAAGCGCCAATCCCGCGCCCCGCAAAAAATATCTTTTGCGTCGGCAAGAACTACGTTGAGCACGCGAGGGAGTTCCAGAACTCGGGCTTCGACCAAAGCTCAGGGGGACAGGACTTACCCGATCTGCCAATCGTCTTCACCAAGGCACCGACATCGGTCATCGGTCCGGACGCAGATGTGATTGCGGCTAATGACGCAGATGGCACATTGGATTATGAAGGCGAGTTGGGTTTGGTCATCGGCTTGGGGGGACGAGGGATCAGCAAGGCCGCAGCCTACGACCATGTTTTCGGTTACACTGTGATCAACGACATAACTGCCCGACAGGCTCAGAATGCACATAAACAATGGTTCTTAGGAAAGTCCGCTGACACTTTCTGCCCAATGGGTCCCGCAATCGTCACCGCCGATGAGGTGGGTGATGTTAATAGCTTGCGCTTAACTACAACTGTTAACGGAGAATTGCGCCAGGATGCTATCGTAGCAGATCTGATTTTTGATATCCCCACAATCATCGAGACGATCTCGCGCGCGATTACTCTGGAGCCAGGTGACATTATTGCAACGGGAACACCAGTTGGCGTGGCTGTTGGTTTCAAGCCGCCAAAGTACCTAAAGCCCGGCGATGAGGTTACTGTCGAAATCAGCCGTATTGGCGCTTTGAGTAACCGCGTCGTCTGATCTAGCTGCCCAGCCCCGAACGATTACAAGAGCAGAAGCATAATGGACACACTCTCACCTGAATTGCTGGCCATTGGTGTGACCTTACTGCTCGCCGGAGCGCTGACAGGCGTGCTGGCGGGTGTGT
>SKGV01000110.1 GCA_007117275.1 Methylophaga sp. | reverse complement strand
CCCTCTGTGCCTCTGTGGTCAATGGGTTTTTAGTATTTCATCTGCGAATATCTGCGTAATCTGCGGATAACAACCCACACCCTCAGCCGTCGAGATTGAACTCATCCAGCTCAACGACATTCCACGGCAGGCCGTATTTGTTCATATCTTCCATGAATGGATCCGGATCAAATTGTTCAATGTTCCAAACGCCGGGTTTTTTCCATTTGCCCTCGAGCATCAGCTTGGCGCCAATCATTGCCGGAACACCGGTGGTGTAAGAAATCGCCTGTGACTGCACCTCAGCGTAACAGTCCTGGTGATCTTTGATCTGATACAGATAAACAATTTTCTGTTTGCCATCTTTGACGCCCTTGACCACACAGCCGATACAGGTTTTACCTCTGGTGCGCGGACCCAGAGTTGAAGGATCCGGCAATAATGCTTTCAAAAATTGAATCGGTACAATTTGCTGGCCGTTGTACTCCACCGGTTCAATACCAGTCATGCCGACATTGCCCAGTACTTCCAGGTGCTTCAGATAACTGTCACCAAAGCTCATCCAAAATTGGGCACGCTTTAGCGTCGGGAAGTTAATCACCAGCGATTCCAGCTCTTCGTGATACATCCGGTAAATATTAAAACTGCCGACGTCTTCCGGGCAGCTAAAATGCGCCTTTTTAGACATGGCAGGCGTGGTGACAAACTCACCTGCTTGCCAGTGACGGCATTCGGCCGTGACTTCGCGGATATTGATTTCCGGATTAAAGTTAGTGGCAAATGGATAGCCATGATCGCCGCCGTTGACATCGATAATGTCCAACTCGTGAATTTCATCAAAATAATGTTTGGCAAGATACGCAGTAAAGACGTTGGTCGCACCGGGGTCAAAACCACTGCCAAGTAATGCTGTCAGACCGGCCTGTTCAAATCTCTCACGGTACGCCCACTGCCATTTATATTCGAACTTGGCGGAATCAAGCGGCTCATAGTTGGCGGTATCAAGATAGTCGACACCGGCCGCCAGACACGCATCCATAATGGTCAAATCTTGATAAGGCAAGGCCACGTTAATGACCAAGTCTGGTTGCTCTTTCTGCAGCAATGCGGTCAATTCGGGCACATTATCAGCATCTACCTGAGCCGTACGAATGGGTCGACTCAATTGCGCGGCAATGCGCTTGCACTTGGCTTCGTTGCGACTTGCCAAAACGATTTCTGAAAACACTTCGGGCAACTGGGCACATTTATGGGTGACCACCCCCCCCACGCCACCTGCACCAATAATGACTACTTTAGACATAAGCAAACCCTATCCTGAAAAATGACCCTGCTGGAATTAACGTTCGAAGAAGGTGTAGCCATTCATGCTGTCGTTGAATGCGCGAAGCATCTGCTGACGCATAGAGACTGAAATCCGACCATCACGCACCGCCTGCTCTGCAATTTTGCGAAATTGTTCCTGCATCAGTTTAGGATCATATTCCACATAACTCAGCACATCGGCAATGCTATCACCGTGAAACTCACGGATAAAATCAAAACTGCCGTCTTCATTGATGTGCACACTGACCACGTTGGTATCGCCAAACAAGTTGTGCAAATCGCCGAGGGTTTCCTGATAAGCGCCCACCAAAAACACGCTCAGATAATATTCTTCACCCTCCACTAAGGGATGCAGTGGCAAAGTTTTATGAATGGCATCTTCGTAGGAAAAATGGTCAATCTTGCCGTCACAATCACAGGTCATATCCGCCAGCACTGCCGAGCGTGTTGGCGCCTCATTGAGCCTGTGAATGGGCATGATCGGGAACAATTGATCAATCGCCCAAATGTCTGGCAACGACTGAAATAGACTGAAGTTACCGTAGTAAATGTCCGATAACAATTCTGGCAGACTCTCCAGCTCGGCCGAAATACGACGCGCGTGAGGTAGTAACTCGGAAATTTTTTCCCAAATGGCCAAGGCCAGATTCTCTGCCAGTGCCCGGTCGCGCAATGACGCCTGTCCGTGGTGGAACAATTCACGCAGTTCATCACGGTAATACAGCGAGTCGTTATAACATTCCTGCAAGTTGTGCGGCGACACATTGCCCAGCACTAAATACAGGTTGATGATCATATCGTGACTGCCTTCAGGCGCGCTATCAGGAATCTTGCCTGGCTTGTGATCACGCACCTCAAGTACGTTAAACAGCAGCATCGAAGAATACGCCACCAAGGCCCGACCCGATTCCGAAATGATCACCGGATGTGCAATGTCTAATGGATCCAGACATTCCTGAAGCGTTTCGATGATATTGAAACAATATTCATCAAGGCCGTAGTTCATCGAGTGGGTGCTATTGGAGCGTGTGCCTTCATAATCGACTGCCAAACCGCCACCCAGATCCAGATAGCCCATCGGCGCACCCTCTTCAATCAGACCCGTGTAAAACCGACACGCCTCCATGACACCGCTACGAATGTTTCGGATATTGGGGATCTGTGAGCCGAGATGACTGTGCAGCAATTGCAGACAATGCAACATATCGGCTTGTTTGAGCTGCTCAACCACGTCGAGTAAGGCACTGGTTGATAGACCAAAAATAGAGCGATCACCACTGTCACCATTCCAGTGCCCTTCGACAGTCGAGGCCAGTCGAATTCGCATACCAATCAGCGGCTCGATGCCCAGTGCCTTGCTACGCTCCAGAACAGTTTTCAGCTCTGTGGCTGTTTCCAGGACAAAAAAGCACTTGATGCCCATCTGCCGAGCATACAAACCAAGCTCGATAAACTCTTCATCCTTGTAGCCATTACAGATAATCAGACTGTCATGATCTCGCAGTTGCGAAATAGCAATAATTAGTTCGGCTTTACTGCCAGCTTCAAGGCCATGGTGATAACGACGACCAAAGTCGGCAATTTCTTCAATCACGTGACATTGCTGATTGACCTTGATTGGAAAAACACCGCGGTAATGATTTTGATAGCCGCTCTCGAGAATAGCCCTGGCAAACGCTTCATTCAGCTGGGTCAACCTGATATCCAGCAGGTTTTCGATGCGAAGCACCGCTGGCATATCAAGCCCACGCTCTTTCATGCCGTTAACGATATCGATGATCGGAACGGTTACCGTTTTGTCGCCAAACTTGAGTGAGACCACCGCATCACCCGTGTCTGTGATATCGAAATAATCGGCACCCCAGTCACGCACACCATAAAGTCGGCTGCTTTGCTCTATGGTCCACTCCTGAGCAGGTTCAGCTTGAATCTCATCGATGGTGTGATTGGTCATCTGCATTCGCAAGACTCCCCAGGTAAAGTTAAAAGTCGCGCGATTGTCACTATTTTGATGACAAAATGCAAAAGTTTTATCTCAGCATTTGGCGCAGAAAGTTGAGTTGCCTATCAAATGATCGGCTGTTCCTCTGGAATACCCGTATCGGTGGATGGATCGTGCACCATGTTAAAGGCCTCTACGGTATCGGCAACCTCATCTGGACGATTAAATCGCGCAATGTGAAACAGTGCCTCACCTTCGTTGACCAGTGGGATATTAGTTCTACCAATGATCACGCCGCTACAACTGGCAATGACCTCGGCTTCTGACTGTTCATCGCCATAGGGGGCGGCAACCATGCCTAAACATTCACCTTTTTTGACATGAGCGCCCATGGGCATCAACATCCTAAAAATGCCGCTTTGCGGTGCCCGAACCCAGCTACTGGAACGCGCCACAAACGGTTCAATGGGTTTGAGTTGTTTACTACGTGCAGCTGACAGCATGCCGATTTTGCGCATCACGGCCAGCACGCCTCTAACACCGGCGCGAATGGCAAGCTCATTAAATCGCAACGCTTCACCAGCCTCGTAAACAATGACCGGTACACCTGCCTGCTGACAGGCGTAACGCAGAGATCCTTCAATCAAACCTGAATTCACAATCACTGGCGCATTAAATGCGCGTGCCATTTCTTCTACAGCCTCACTATCTAGCGCAGCTCTAATTTGTGGCAAATTGTCACGGTGAATCGCGGCGGTATGAAGATCGATACCATGCGAGCACTTTTGCACCACCTCGGTCATAAACAAATGAGCCAAACGCGCTGCCAGCGACCCCTCTTCTGTTCCAGGAAAACAGCGATTTAGATCACGCCGATCCGGCAAATATCGGGTCTGGTTGATGAATCCATAGACATTAACCACAGGAATGGTGATGAGCGTGCCTGACAAGGCCTTGATTTGTTTGCTGCGAATCAGCCGACGAATGATTTCCACACCAACAATTTCATCACCATGCACGGCCCCCGAAACAAACAAGGTCGGCCCTTTGCGGCGGCCCCTGATCACCTGAACCGGCATACTCAGTGCGGTGTGCATGTATAAATCCGGCAGTGGCACATCGACCACCCGAGTCTGCCCGGGATGAATTGTCTGTCCTGCAATCACCAGCTCATCGGTCATTCAACCGCGTCCTCGGGTTTTGGTTTTGCCTGCTTTTGCGTGTTTCTCAACGAATTCGATGATCATCGAGGCAATATCTTTATTGGTAGCCATCTCAATGCCTTCAAGGCCCGGTGAAGAATTGACCTCCATCACAACCGGCCCATGATTGGAACGAAGTAGATCCACACCACACACATTAAGCCCCATGGTTCTGGCTGCACGGACAGCAGTGCTGCGTTCTTGTGGCGTAATTCGAATTAAATTGGCGGTGCCGCCACGATGTAAATTAGAACGAAACTCGCCCTCTTTACTCTGGCGTTTCATCGCTGCAACCACTTTGTCACCCACTACCAAACAGCGAATATCGGCACCACCCGCCTCTTTGATAAACTCTTGAACCAGAATATTCGCCTTCATTCCCATGAAAGCCTCAATGACACTCTCCGCAGCACCAGTGGTCTCAGCCAGTACAACACCAATTCCCTGAGTCCCCTCAAGCAGCTTAATGACCAGAGGCGCACCACCGACCATTTTGATCAAATCTTCAACATCATCTGGTCGATGCGCAAAGCCAGTCACCGGCAAGCCAATGCCCTTTCGAGATAACAACTGCAGCGCACGCAACTTATCGCGTGAACGACTGATAGCAACTGACTCATTGAGAGGATAGACATTCATCATTTCAAACTGACGCAGTACCGCCGTGCCATAAAAAGTCACCGAAGCCCCTATCCGAGGAATCACGGCATCAAAGCCTGTCAGGTTTTCACCTTTGTAATGCACTTCTGGCTTGAGCGATGTGATGTTCATGTAACAGCGAAGTACGTCCAAAACGTGGACTTCATGCCCTCTCTGAGTTGCTGCATCCACCAGTCGTTGTGTTGAATACAATTTTGGGTTGCGCGATAACACCGCAATTTTCATTCAAGATCTCCAGAGATTGCAGTCGATGATTGCAATGGAATGGGCTGACTAAGGGGTTCGCCTGCCAGATATGACAGCGACGGATTAACGACTATGTTACCAGCGGTCAGCGCAGTCCGCCCCAGCAACATTCGAAACATCATGGAATCGCGATTGGTGAGCGTGATCTCAATAGGAAACACAGCGTTACCGATGTGGACCGGCGTCTGAATCACATAACGCAGCTCACTGTGACCGCCCGAATCGGTCACCTTGCGCTCATCAATTACCGGCGCTTCACACCAGTGCTCCGTGTTCAAGTCTCGCTGGTTAGGATGAATGCCGAAGCGCACCCATTGGATTCCGTTTTTGTCAAAAAGCTTCACCGAAAAAGCATGTATGGCAGACGTTCTAGCCCCGGTATCGACCTTCGCCTTGATACGTTCAATCCCAAGCGCTGGCAGACTCAGCCATTCGCGCCATCCGACAACAATGTGTGCTAGATAATCCTGCATGCGTGCCTCATTGACCAATCTTGCTTATGGATAATTAGACATTATGCATGCAAGCCATACAATGTTCTTGGGTATCTCGCTGGCAGATCTGTCAGTGCTTCGGAGCAAGACAGCCTAACAAAGTAAAAATCTTGCTTCCCAAGCGCCTCGACAGGCGTTATAATTTCGCGCTTGTTGCCGGGGTGGCGGAACTGGTAGACGCGCCGGATTCAAAATCCGGTTGGGGAAACTCAGTGTGGGTTCGATTCCCACCCTCGGTACCATCTTTTCATTGCTTATCAGATTCCTGATAAGCCAAATCAACAACACAGCGATAGACACCCGCACGGTTCAGCTCCGTGTGCGGGCAGCATGCCAAATGAGCTCCCTGACTGATACAGCAAAAAAACGATAAGGCCTTCAGATACATAGAAGTTGTCAATCAGGCTGATTAACTTCCTGCCTATCAAACTGAATAGAACATAGGCTCTGAATCACCTAGCATTACAGCTGAGGTGCTGGGGGCGATGGCGCTGTTATTAATGCTGGCCGCTTCTAAAAAACCCATCGCCGCAGCAATTGCTATCAGGCAAGTCTCATCAACTACGTCCGAGATTACTGAACGGTTTGACTCGCTGCGGTAAAGCCGCTGAGTGACAGTTCTAACACCAACGTTTCGTTAGTATTAAAGGGTCTGAAACCAATTTTAGCCGAGTTACCAGCGCGCATCGCTGCCAAAAGCTCACTGTCAAGAGGAAACACAGCTAAACAGCCTTCTTGAACACAGGTTAAAAAACCCGAAGTAAATTCTTCACCTTCATCAATTTGCAGTACCATCCCTGCCCGCAAATCTAATCCCAAAGGAAACAATAGCTGCATCACCAGACTGTTTTCGACGTTATGCACAGATGCGCGAAACAGAGGGACGTTTCCTGTTTCGTTTTCGATAGTTAAGGTTTGTTGCATTTCACAGACTTCTTGTCCCTCAACGTCAGCACACACACCGACCCAGTCTTGATACTGAGTCACACGAGGTTCTTGTGCAAAAGCAACACTGCTGGCAATCAAGCCTGTTAAAGCAGCGCCAGTTATAAGGCCTTTAAGCATGTATAGTTCCTGTTGTGATAAAAAACCGGAATATTATAAGCCAAACACCAGGATCGTGTTGTTTATCTCCCGAATTCGCATCATCGCTCAGCATTTCAAGAAACACATAGGCTTGAAAAGAAACTAAACCACAAAGGCGCAGAGTGCTCGCAGAAAAACAGCTTGTGTAAAAACCTGTTAACCACAGAGGCACAGAGAGCACAGAGGTATAAACGTGGTGTGTTGAGTGGTGGCTGCCGATGCTCGTTGAATCCACAGATTATGCAGATTAGTGGCTAATAAAGCTATTGACCACAGAGGCACGGAGGGCACAGAGTTTGTTGGTGATAGCATCAGGTCAGCGGTTGAGCATCTTTACTCAGAAAACCAGGTGGATGTATGACAAACAGCTGCAAACTATCATTTTTAGCCTGCTCTCGAGGCAGCGTCCAGTTCTTTCGATAAGAAACCATTATCTAAACCCTCTGTGCCCTCCGTGCCTCTGTGGTTAACAGGTTTTTACACAAGCTGTTTTTCTCCGTGTCCTCTGTGCCTCTGTGGTTAATAGGTTTTTCAACAAGCTGTTTTTCTTCGTGCCCTCTGTGCCTCTGTGGTGAATAGGTTTTTCAACAACCTGTTTTTCTTCGTGCCCTCTGTGCCTCTGTGGTTAATAGCTTTTTTCACATCCATCAGGCACGGCTCAAGCGTCATGGTGACATGCACGGAATTCTGGTATCTTTAATGGTTTTCCGACGGCCTTATTACCGGTTCATCCATGCAAAGAAAAATTCTGGTCACCAGCGCCCTTCCCTATGCCAATGGTTCGATTCATCTTGGCCACCTTGTTGAATATATTCAAACCGATATCTGGGTACGCTTTCAGAAAATGCGTGGTCATGAGTGCCATTACGTCTGTGCCGATGATGCCCACGGCACCCCCATCATGTTACGCGCCCAAAATGAGGGCATCTCGCCGGAACAACTGATTACCGCTGTCAAACAAGAGCACATGGCCGACTTTGCAGCCTTTGCCATTGGTTTTGATCACTACCACAGCACGCACAGCGAAGAAAACCGCGCTCTGGCCAGTCAGATTTATCTGGCAAATCGTGATGCAGGCCATATCGAAAGCCGCACTATTAGTCAGGCCTATGATCCAGAAAAACAAATGTTTTTGCCGGATCGTTTTATCCGAGGCGAATGCCCGAAATGTGGTGCCACAGACCAATACGGTGACAACTGCGAAGCCTGTGGTGCTACTTATGATCCAACCGAGCTGAAAAATCCGGTGTCTGCCGTGTCCGGTGCCACGCCCATCACCAAAGAATCTGAACACTTCTTCTTTAAGCTGGCTAATTTTGAAGCCATGCTGCGTGACTGGACCCTGGGCGGTCATCTACAAACCGAAGTCACCCGCAAATTACAGGAATGGTTCGACAGCGGCCTGCAAGACTGGGATATCTCTCGCGATGCGCCATATTTTGGCTTTGAAATTCCAGATGCTCCCGGCAAGTTTTTTTATGTCTGGATGGATGCACCCATCGGCTATCTGGCGAGTTTTAAGCATTACTG
>SKGV01000123.1 GCA_007117275.1 Methylophaga sp. | reverse complement strand
GAGGCAGATGGTGACATCTGTCCCAGATGAATGATTGTCCACGACAGAACCCGGCTTATCGGTCGTCTCGTTTTTTTTCAGATAAACTTCATATCAGCAAAATTACTTTTGCTAACCCCGAAAAATTTTCCGCAGCAGTGTTCAGCTAGAATCTACTTTAACTTCCAATTCCACTTTTCTGATAGAAAAGTAGTCCTTCAAATGTATCTGATCCACTTTTCCCCCACTTTTGTAAAAGTGCGCTAAGTCATTGTCAGAAAAAGAGGATTTTGTGTATTTTCTCGCTTGACAGTCGCTCATCGCACTCCTATAGTGTCGCTAAGTGGGGAAAAGTGGATCTTTGTGGATCCTTTAACTTTGGGGGCTGGTCGTGTTTCGAGGTGTTGCAACTTTCAATCTGGATGCAAAAGGACGGATGGCAATTCCCACCCGTTTCCGCAAGCATCTGGACGTCAGTTGTGAGGGGCGTTTGGTCGTTACCATCGATCACTCCGATCACTGCCTGCAAATTTACCCAATGCCTGAATGGGAAGCCGTTGAGCAAAAGCTCACTGCTCTGCCCAGCTTGAATCCCCAGGTTCGACGTTTGAAGCGAATGTTGCTGGGCTACGCAACTGAATGTGAGATGGATGGCCACGGTCGAGTGCTATTGCCTGCCAAGCTTCGCGAGTTTGCGGGGCTGGATAAAAATGTTGTGATGATCGGCCAAGGAAATAAGTTTGAGTTATGGGATGAACAGACCTGGAATGAGTTGATGGAAGCCTGTCTGGAAGAAGACTTCGATGGCATCGTTCCCGCTGAACTTGAAAGCTTGTCCATATAGGACGGATAGATGACAGCAAGTCACCCAGAACATTTACCTGTCTTGCTTACTGAGACGGTCGAAGCACTGGCGATAGAGCCGAACGGCTTCTATATCGATGCGACATTTGGTCGAGGTGGACATAGTCGTGCCATCCTCAAACGATTGTCCGCAAACGGTCGGTTACTTGGTCTGGATCGAGATCCGGAAGCGATTGCCGCAGGTCAGCTGCTGGCAAAAGAGGATGCCCGATTTTCAATCGAACACTGTGCGTTTTCTGCACTGTCTGAGATTATTTTCAGCCGGCTCTGGCAAGGCAAGGTTGCAGGGGTTCTGATGGATATTGGCGTTTCATCGCCGCAACTCGATAAGGCCGAACGGGGATTTAGCTTCGCCAAAGATGGACCACTGGACATGCGCATGAACCCGGAATCGGGCATCAGTGCATCCGAGTGGTTAGCTGTTGCTGAGGTCACAGAAATTGCGGGCGTGTTGAAAACTTATGGTGAAGAGCGTTTTAGCAAACGTATCGCAAAGGCGATTGTTGAGAGCCGAGAGCAGCAAGCCATCACCTCAACAAGTCAGTTAGCCGCAATCGTCGACAAAGCCAGTCCATTTCGTGAAAAGCACAAGCATCCTGCCACCCGGACCTTTCAAGCTATCCGCATTTTTATTAATAGTGAGCTGGAAGAACTGACCAGTGCGCTGAGTCAGGCTGTGAATGTTTTGTCTGTAGGCGGCCGGCTGGCAGTCATTAGTTTTCACTCTCTGGAGGATCGCATCGTTAAGCGATTTTTCCGTGATGAAGCCCGTGGCGATGATTTGCCTGCACACTTTCCTGTTAGGGCTGATCAGCTTAAACCCCGGCTGAAAATTATTGGTAAGGCGATAAAAGCAACTGAAGCTGAGCTTGCAACGAATTCCCGAGCCAGAAGTGCTGTACTGCGTGTCGCGGAGAAGCTTGCATGAATGTCTTGACGGATACACTGCTGAGGGTAAAGATCGATGTCGGCCTGCTGCTGATGGTGGTGGCGGTAATGGCATCCGGCGTAGCAGTAATTTACTCCAAACACATGGCCCGCAGTGAATTTATTGCCATGCAACAATTGGAAAACAAGCGGGATCTGCTCAATGAGGAGTGGGGCCGGTTACTGCTTGAGCAAAGCACTTGGACGACGCCCGCCAGAGTCGAGCAACAGGCGCGAGAACGTTTGCAAATGATTACGCCTGCAAATCGCAACACTGTGGTCATTACGCCATGAGCCGTCAGCAGAACACATCCATGCAAACTGGCGCCTGGCGATTGAATTTGGTTCGGGTAGGTTTTGTTTTGATTGCCATTGGTCTGGGCTGGCGCTTGGTTGATCTGCAAGTGCTTGATACCGACTTTCTCAGAACCCAAGGCGATGCCAGACATTTGCGACAAGTGCCCGTGGTGGCACATAGAGGCATGTTGTTAGATCGCCATGGAGAGCCACTTGCGATAAGCACACCGGTGCATTCAGTGTGGCTAAACCCGCAAGTTGTTGCTTTGGATGAACCAGGCCTGGATGAGCTGGCTGATATATTGGCAGTGAGTGTTGATAATCTGCGCAACAGAATTGCAAGTAATGCCAGAAGGGAGTTTGTGTATGTACGTCGGCACATCACTCCCGAGCTGTCAGAGCAAGTTCGGGCGCTAAATATTCGAGGCGTAGCACTTCAGCGCGAATACAAACGATATTATCCAACTGGCGAAGTCACCGCCCATTTGCTTGGATTTACTGATATCGATGACATCGGTCAGGAAGGACTGGAGTTGAGTTACGATGCGCTGTTGACCGGCGTGACGGGGCTGCGTCGTATGGTGCGTGACAGTCGTGGTAATTTTGTAGGTGGTGGTGAGTTAATTCGCCCTGCAAAAGCCGGCGAAAACATTCAGTTGAGCATTGACTTGCGTCTGCAATACCTTGCATACCATGCGCTGAAATCAGCGGTTGAGCAACATAACGCCAGTTCCGGCAGTGCGGTGATCATCGACGTGCACACTGGTGAGGTGCTCGCCATGGTGAACCAACCTTCATTTAATCCCAATAACCGTGTTGGGCTGAATCCGTCAGATTTTCGCAATCGAGCCGTCATCGATTTGTTTGAACCCGGTTCAACAGTCAAGCCTTTCACCGTCGTCAGTGGTCTTAAATCAGGATTGTTTGATGATAAGTCCATCATTAACACTCACCCGGGTGTGTTTAGAGTCAGTGGTCATGATATCCGAGATTTTCGTGATTACGGAATGATTGATCTGGCCACCTTGTTACAGAAATCAAGCAACATCGCGGCCAGTAAAATTGCCCTGGAGATAGAGCCGCAGCAGCTTTGGCAAGACTTTGCCAACTTTGGCTTCGCACAGGAAAGTGGCGCATATTTTCCTGGCGAAGCAATGGGCAGCTTGCCTGATCCAAGTGTCTGGAGAACGCTCGAAAGGGCCACACTGGCATATGGCTATGGGATGGCAACCTCAACACTCCAGTTGGCGCGCGCCTACACAGTGCTGGGCAATGATGGCATTTTGATGCCGGTCAGCTTTGTGAAAACCTCGGGTAAAGTGCGTGGTAAGCGAGTATTTTCAAGTGATCTGATGCGTCAGGTGAGGTCCATGATGAAACTGGCCACACAGCCTGGTGGCACAGCAACTCGCGCAGCAGTGACTAATTACACCATTGCATCTAAAACAGGCACAGCCAGAAAGACCAACGCGGCTGGGGGGTACCACACAGACCGTTATCAATCTTTTTTTGCCGGCATTATTCCGGCAGATAACCCGCGTCTGGCGATGGCAATCATGATCGATGATCCAAAACGCGGTGAGTATTTTGGTGGCTTGGTGGCAGCACCGGTCTTTTCAGAAGTGATGACGGGTGCAATGCGACTGTTGAATGTTGCGCCCGATGATTTGCCTGAACATCATCTGAAGGTGGCACAGCAATGAGCCAATCATTATTTACACTGTTTGACGGGCTTGCTCTGCTAAGTGAAGACATGGAGGTTGCTCAGCTGACACTGGATAGCCGGACAGTAGTGCCGGGAAGTGTATTTTTTGCCTTGGTCAAACACGCCGAACAGCGTCAGGCACACATACAAGATGCGCTTCAACAAGGTGCCATCGCTGTAGCGTTTTCCAGTGATCACAAGCTGACAGACTCAGAAAAATCGCTGATCGCGGCGAATTCAGCGCAGGCGATAGCTGTGGCTGATTTGCATCAACAAGTGTCAGAAATTGCTGCACGTTTTTATGGCAGACCGTCGGCATCGCTCAATGTCATCGCGGTCACCGGTACCAATGGCAAGACCTCCGTGACTCACTACATCGCTGAGGCACTGGAAAGCTTGAATTTACCTTGCGCCTTGATTGGTACGCTAGGCTATGGACGCTGGCCAGCATTAATAGAAAACGGCATGACCACCCCAGATCCTATTAGTGTTCAGGCGATGTTGGCTGAGTGCGTCGCCATGGGTGTCAAGCATGTGGCGCTTGAAGCCTCGTCTCATGCCTTGGATCAAGGGCGATTGAGTGCTGTTGAAATTGATATCGCCGTATTGACCAACCTGACCAGAGATCATCTGGATTATCACGGCAGTATGGAGGCTTATGCAAACAGTAAAATGCGTTTGTTTACCATGCCCTCAGTGCAAACGGCCATCGTGAATCTGGATGATGCGATGGGACATCGTATCCGGTCTACTTGCCAATCGACCAAGCGCGTGCTGGGATATTCCATTGATCAAGATCCTGACGCAGTATTAACGGCCAAATTGGTTGCGCCCAAACACGATGGCATCGAGTTTGAACTCGAGAGCGAACACTATCACAGTACTATCCAGACCTCATTGCTGGGTGCTTTCAATGTGGCCAATTTGTTGGCTACCGGACTGGTCTTGGAGGTGCTTGGCATTTCATCAGAGCAAATAACCGAAGTGTTGGGTGTTTGCCACTCGGTCACTGGCAGAATGCAGGCAATCAGCAGCAGCACTGCTCCGACCGTGGTAGTCGATTACGCGCACACCCCCGATGCATTAGAGCAAGTGCTGACCGCATTACGCTGGCATGCGATTGATCAAGCTCATTTATGGTGTGTGTTTGGCTGTGGCGGTGATCGTGATCGTGGAAAGCGTCCTCAGATGGGAAGGATTGCAGAACAACAGGCTGATTACCTTGTGATTACTGATGATAATCCGCGCTATGAAGCCAGCCAACAGATTATCAATGACATCTTACGTGGATGTCGAAATCCACAGCAGGTGCATGTCCGCACTGACCGCGGTAAAGCCATAGAATTTGCAGTTCAGAATGCAGCGCACAGCGATATTGTGCTGGTTGCCGGCAAGGGCCATGAAACCACCCAAGAAATTGCCGGGGTGAAATATCCGTTTAATGATATGCACGCCGTGTCGCAGGCCCTACAAAACCTCAACAGAGAGTGCTTGTTATGAGCTTGCCCGTGACGCTGCATCAAATCGCTGAGCTGCTAGGCTGTGGACTGCCTGAACACAATGCCGATGTAGCGGCTGTGGTAATTGATAGTCGAAAAGTGACTGACGCAGCGCTGTTTGTCGCACTTCCGGGGCAGCATGTAGATGGCCATGATTATCTGGCCGCGGCTAGGCAAGCCGGTGCCTGTGCTGCATTAGTGAGTCGGCCAGTTGATGACCCACTACCACAATTAGTGGTCAATGATGTGGTCGTAGCCTTTGCGAGCATTGCACACTTTTGGCGCCAGCAGTCACATGCAAAAGTCGTAGCGATCACTGGCAGCAACGGCAAAACCACTTTAAAAGAAATGACCGCAGCAATCTTACGCGAAGCAGGCAGCGTGCTGTCGACAGAGGGTAACCTGAATAACGAACTCGGCGTGCCCTTAACCCTGTGTCGATTGCAAAATCACCATCAATACGCAGTGATTGAAATGGGTGCCAATCATCCAGGTGAAATCGGTCGATTGGTCAAGATCGCTGCTCCAGATATTGCCATCATCAATAACGTATCAGCCGCGCATATAGAAGGCTTTGGCTCAGAAATGGGTGTAGCACAAGCCAAAGGTGAGATTTATGCGGGACTGCCGCTGACAGGCAAAGCGGTGATCAATGCTGATATGCCCTATGTTGGCTTGTGGCGTCAGTTGTTAGCTGGCAAGTGCGCTGTCACCTTTGCGCTGGATGCTGAGGCCGACATCAAGGCGCTTGATCTCAATCTCAGCCCGACTAGCAATCATTTTATGGTGATGCTTGATGGCGTCTGCCACTTTGTCACTTTGCCATTGCCGGGTATACATAATGTTGCCAATGGGCTCGCCGCAATTGCGCTGACCAGTAGTCTAGGCATCAGCGCCGAGGCCATTGTTAAAGGCTTAGGCAATATCCGCGCAGTGCCACATCGCCTACAGTTGCGACAGGCCAATCCAGCAGGAATGCTGATAGACGACACCTACAACGCCAATCCCGGTTCATTCAGCCGTGCAATTGAGGTGTTGAAATCATTTCCGGGTAGACATTGGTTGGTGCTTGGTGATTTTGGTGAACTCGGCCCACAAGCGCTGCAAATACACAGACAACTTGGTGAGCAGGCTAAGCAAGCGGGTGTTCACCGTCTGTTTACCGTAGGCACTATGAGCATAGAAGCAGCACAAGCCTTTGGTGAAGGTGCGCAGCATTTTACCGACAAAACTGAGTTACAACGGCATCTTCAATCAAATTTGTACCCAGAGGTCGTCTGCCTCGTGAAGGGATCGAGGTTCATGAAGCTCGATCAACTAGCGGATGCCATGTCTGCAGAGGAGGACGGCTGATGCTATTGATGCTTAGCGAGTATTTGAGCCAGCACTACAGTGGCTTTTCCGTATTTCAATACCTGACATTAAGAACAATTCTGGGTGTTATGACAGCCTTGGGTATCGCCTTATTGGTGGGGCCGACCATGATCCGTCATCTCACTTTCAGACAAATCGGGCAAGTCGTTCGCAATGATGGACCAGAGTCACATTTTGAAAAAAGCGGCACCCCAACGATGGGCGGAACTCTGATCCTAGTTGCGATAGCGGTCAGCACTCTACTTTGGGCTGATTTGGCTAACCGCTATGTCTGGATAGTACTTCTGGTGACCATGTCTTTTGGTTTGATTGGGTTTGTTGACGATTACATCAAGCTAGTCAAGCAGGATCCCAAAGGACTTTTGAGTCGCTACAAATATTTTTGGCAATCAGTGGTCGGCACGTTGGCGGCAATTTTGCTCTATTACACTGCGGTGGTGCCTGCCGAAACGGAACTGATCGTTCCATTCTTCAAGGATATCGTTATTCCGCTGGGTGCGTGGTACATGTTGCTGGCTTATTTTGTCATCGTTGGTAGCAGCAATGCAGTCAATCTGACCGATGGACTTGATGGTTTGGCGATTATGCCAACCGTAATGGTGGCCGCAGCGCTGGCGATTTTTGCTTATGCTGCGGGTCACTTTGAGTTCGCCAGATATTTGCAAATTCCGCATATCCCAGGGGCGGGTGAATTAACAGTTTTTTGTGCAGCGATGGTCGGTGCGGGACTGGGTTTTCTTTGGTTCAACACCTATCCAGCACAGGTGTTCATGGGAGATGTTGGCGCGTTGGCACTCGGCGCGGCGCTGGGTTGTGTGGCTGTAATGGTAAGACAAGAGTTGGTGTTATTGATTATGGGCGGCGTGTTTGTCATTGAAACCCTGTCGGTCATGATTCAGGTCGCTTCCTACAAAATGCGTGGCAAACGGGTGTTTTTAATGGCGCCCATTCATCATCACTACGAACTTAAAGGTTGGCCGGAGCCCAGAATTATTGTCCGATTCTGGATCATTACGGTGTTTTTGGTTTTGGTTGGACTGGCAACGTTAAAATTGCGATGAACATACACAACAAAGCCGTACACATCGAAAACTGCCTGATCATTGGTTTAGGTAAAACCGGTTTGTCTTGTGCACGTTTTTTATTGGCACAAGGGATGGACGTGGTGGTCATGGATACGCGTGAAAATCCACCTTGCCTGCCCGAATTGCAGCAAAGCTCACCGCAGGTTGTAGTGAAAACTGGGAGACTAGATCAAAGCTGGTTATTGAGAGCTGATAAAGTGCTGTTAAGCCCAGGTATCGATCCGAGGCTGCCAGAAATCGTTACCGCAAAACAATCGGGTGTTGAAGTCATTGGTGATATTGAGCTGTTTGCACGACATGTAAATGCGCCGGTGATCGCGGTGACAGGCTCTAATGGTAAAAGCACGGTCACGACATTGATCGCAGAAATGGCATCGCAGTCAGGGAAAAATGTTCTTACTGGTGGCAATCTCGGTACACCAGCACTAGACCTGCTGAATGAGACACCACCAGACTTCTATATTCTCGAACTCTCCAGCTTTCAGCTCGAAACCGTCAACTCACTGAACGCATTTGCCTCGGTAGTGTTGAACCTTAGTGCAGATCATCTGGATCGCTATGATTCGATTGAGGACTACCAGCAGGCCAAAGCACGAATCTACAACGGCAATGGTGTCATGGTGATCAATCGTGATGATGCCGCAGTTCAACAGATGGTGCAGTCGGGTCGAAATGTCATTGGTTTTAGTTTGCAGCAGACCTCTGGCGTCGATTTTGGCTTGATTGAGCAAGGTGAAAAACTTTGGCTGGCCGAGGGGCAAACACCACTGATGCCGGTCAAGGAACTAGCAATGACAGGCCGACAT
>SKGV01000014.1 GCA_007117275.1 Methylophaga sp. | reverse complement strand
TGCCTGGTGACAACATCAAAATGGACGTAACCCTGATTGCACCAATTGCAATGGAAGAAGGTTTGCGTTTCGCTATTCGTGAAGGCGGCCGCACTGTTGGTGCCGGTGTCGTTAGTAAAATCGTCGAATAGTTTTTAGGAATGTATCCTCCGGACGCTTGTCAAAGGCGTCCGGCTGATCAAAAAGGCATATGATAGGCCAGTAGCTCAATTGGCAGAGCGACGGTCTCCAAAACCGTAGGTTGGGGGTTCGATTCCCTCCTGGCCTGCCATTTTGTTCTCCCCACGATGGATGACATAACAAAACAATGGCAGATAACATCAAACTGATAATCGCAGCTGCTTTAATGGTGGCTGCGATTGCTTTGTTTTATACCTATTCACAGTATTCAACATTGCTTCGCGTACTGGGATTGCTGGCGGTTGCCGGGGTTTCTGTATATATTGCATCCCGCACAGCTGCAGGTGCCAACGTGTTGTCATATTTTGGCGATACACAAGTCGAAGTGAGAAAAGTGGTCTGGCCGACACGTCAGGAAACTTTGCAAACGACACTGATCGTTATCGTGATGGTGATCATCGTGGCCATTATGCTGTGGGGTGTCGATTCGTTACTGGGCTGGGGCGTACGTTCCTTGACTCTCTGATACAGGGTTTGACATGAGCAAACGGTGGTATGTAATACAAGCTTATTCAGGGTATGAAGCGCAGGTTAAGCGCTCCTTGGAAGAACGCGTCAGTCGAATGGGGCTAGAGGACAAGTTTGGCGATATCCTCGTCCCGACTGAAGAAGTTGTCGAGATGCGCGAAGGGCAAAAGCGTAAGAGTGAACGCAAATTTTTCCCTGGCTACGTATTAGTCAATATGGAGATGGACGACGAAACCTGGCATGTGGTCAATGATCTGCCGAGGGTTTTGCGCTTTATCGGAGGTACGGGAGACCGTCCCGCGCCGATTACTGAAAAAGAAGCGAATCAAATTCTTCAACGTGTTCAAGAGGGTGTTGAAAGTCCTCGTCCGAAAGTTTTGTTTGAGCCAGGTGAGGTAGTGCGTGTGACTGATGGCCCATTCAACGACTTCACTGGCGTGGTTGAAGAAGTAAACTACGAGAAAAGTCGCCTGCGTGTTGAGGTGGTCATTTTTGGCCGTTCAACACCGGTGGAGCTGGAGTTTAGTCAAGTCGCCAAAGGCTAGGCTGAGAGATTCATCCGGCATTTGCCGGGATATTAACCGGGGAGCTGCGAAGCGCTTGTACCCATCAGGAGTAAACAATGGCTAAGAAGATTACCGCCTACATCAAGCTGCAAGTAGCGGCTGGTCAGGCAAACCCAAGCCCACCTGTCGGCCCAGCATTGGGTCAGCATGGTGTGAACATCATGGAATTTTGCAAAGCGTTCAATGCTAAGACACAAAGCATGGAAGCAGGTCTACCGATTCCTGTGGTGATTTCAGTCTACAACGACAAAAGCTTCACCTTCATCACAAAAACACCGCCAGCGGCTGTGTTGCTGAAAAAAGCAGCGGGCTTGAAAAGCGGTAGCCCTCGACCGAATACCGAAAAAGTCGGTACCGTGACACGTGCGCAGCTTGAAGAAATTGCTCAGACAAAAATGCCTGATCTGTCAGCGGCTGATATGGAAGCTGCCGTCAGAACAATTGCTGGTACTGCGCGAAGCATGGGTCTGAATACGGAGGGCGTTGAATAATGGCTGCCTCAGGAAAAAGAAGTCGCGCTATTCGCGAAAAACTGCAAGATGGTAAAGTTTTCGAACTCGACCAAGCGCTGAACTTTGTTAAAGAAAACGCGTCCGCAAAATTTGTTGAGTCAATTGATGTCGCAATCAACCTCGGTGTTGACCCACGTAAATCGGATCAAGTTGTGCGTAGTTCCACTGTTCTGCCAAACGGCACAGGAAAAACAGTACGCGTTGCCGTATTTGCGCAAGGTGCTAACGCGGATGCCGCTAAAGAAGCGGGTGCGGATGTGGTTGGGTTTGAAGATCTCGCTGAAAGCATCAAAGCCGGAAACATGGACTTCGATGTGGTTATTGCCTCACCTGACGCGATGCGCATAGTTGGTACTCTGGGTCAAGTGCTGGGGCCACGAGGCCTTATGCCAAATCCCAAAGTCGGTACAGTGACTCCGAATGTGGCTGAGGCTATTAAAAATGCTAAATCGGGCCAGGTTCGTTACCGTACAGATAAAGCAGGGATTATTCACTGTGCTATTGGTAATGCGAGCTTTGATGTTGAAGCTTTGCGTCAGAACCTGATCGCTCTTATCGAAGATCTGAACAAGCTGAAACCAAGTTCCGCCAAGGGAACATATATCAAACGTATCAGTGTCTCCAGCACCATGGGTGCAGGCGTCACAGTAGACAAGGCTTTCTTGGGCTAGTTTTGTCAATCTAATTGGACCGCCCGTCACATGACGGGTCGTCTAAGACCGCAGGCATTTCGATTTAATAGGCGTAAGCCTGCCTGCGCAGACGGGTTCAGCTACAGAATTTCTGAGGTTGAATGCCGTAAGGGTGGGAGAGATTACCTCTCCCGTGTGAGCAACTATTCACTACTCTATGTAGTGAACCTAAGGAGGTCTTAGGTGGCTTTAAATCTCGAAGGTAAAAAGGCCGTCGTTGCTGAGGTCGCTGAAGTAGCACAAGTGGCGCATTCTGCTGTAGCAGCAGAATACCGTGGCTTGCCTGTTGCCAAAATGACCGAGTTACGTGTTGCTGCGCGAAACCAGAATGTGTATCTGCGTGTTGTCAGAAACACTCTGGCTCGTCGTGCGGTAGAGGGTACTGATTTCGCCTGCATGCAGGACGGAATGATAGGTCCTCTGGTATACGGATTTTCTTTGGAAGATCCGGGTGCTGTGGCACGGGTCATGGCAGACTTTGCAAAAGACAACAAACAACTTGAAATCAAACTGGTGTCTCTTGGCGGGCAGTTGCTGCCAGCTTCAGAGCTTGAGCGTCTGGCTAAAATGCCAACCAAAGAACAGGCTATCAGCATGTTTATGGGCACGCTTAAAGCACCTGTCGAGAAGTTTGTCCGTACTTTGCAGGCGCCAACCAGCAAGATGGTTCGTACGTTCGCGGCTGTCCGCGACGCAAAACAAGTGGCTTAAGCCCAGTGGCTTAAGTACGTAATTTATTCTGTAAGCTTGAAATAGGAAAATATCATGGCTGTATCTAAAGACGATATCTTGGAAGCGATTTCCAATATGACAGTTGTTGAGATCGTTGATCTGATCGAAGCAATGGAAGAAAAATTCGGCGTAACTGCCGCAGCGCCTGTCGCTGCTGCCGCTGCTGCAGCACCCGCTGCCGCCGCCGGTGAAGAGCAAACTGAGTTCAGCGTTGTTATGACTAGCTTTGGTGAGAACAAAGTGGGTGTTATCAAAGTGATTCGTGGTATCACCGGTCTTGGTTTGAAAGAAGCCAAAGATATGGTTGAAGGCGCTCCTGCTACAGTTAAAGAAGGTGTTGAAAAAGCTGAAGCTGAAGACATTCTCAAGCAACTGCAAGAAGCAGGCGCAACTGCTGAACTTAAGTAAGCTGTATAACCATCGTGGTGAGTTTCTAACCACGAAAAAGAAATCGGCTGGTGACTTTGGTCACCGGCCTTTTTCCGTTGCAGGCTGTTTATTAGCTAACAGCCTATAAAAAACTGACCCCTGCCTGGATTTTGTGGTGCCACAAAAAAACAGGTCGTTCTTCGAGGTGTAATACATGGCTTATACGTTTACCGAGAAAAAACGGATTCGTAAAGATTTTGGCAAGCGTCCGAGTGTACTCACAGTACCTAACTTGCTGGCCACCCAGGTCAACTCCTACCAGGATTTCCTTCAAATTGACGCATTGGCTGAGGAGCGTGCTGCCAAAGGTTTGCATGCTGCATTTGAGTCAGTCTTTCCAATCAAAAGCCATACCGGTATGGCTGAGCTGCAATATGTCAGCTATCGACTGGGAACCCCGTCCTTTGACGTGAAGGAATGCCAGCTGCGTGGTGTCACCTATGCTGCCCCTCTGAGAGTCAAAATGCGTCTTGTCATTTACGACAAAGATGCCCCTGCAAAGTCTAAAGTTGTCAAAGACATCAAAGAGCAGGAAGTTTATATGGGAGAAATCCCGCTGATGACGGAAAAAGGTAATTTCGTCATCAATGGTACTGAGCGCGTCATCGTGTCGCAGTTGCATCGATCACCTGGTGTGTTCTTTGATAGCGATCGCGGCAAAACGCACTCATCAGGCAAAATTCTCTATAACGCACGTGTTATTCCCTACCGTGGTTCATGGTTGGACTTTGAGTTTGATCCGAAAGATGCCGTTTATGTGCGGATCGATCGCAGAAGAAAACTGCCTGCGACAATCTTATTACGCGCACTGGATTACTCTAACCAAGAAATCCTGGAGATGTTCTTCGACAATGACGTATTCACTCGTCAAGGCGATGATTTTGATCTTGCCCTCGAACCTCAGCGTCTTCGTGGACAGTCAGTGCCGTTCGACATCGTGAACCCCGACGGTGAAATCATTGTAGAGGCCGAGCGCCAAATCACCGGTAGACATATCAGACAAATGGAAAAAGCAGGAATGAACAGCCTGTTGGTTCCAGAAAGCTACCTGGTTGGCAAGGTACTGGCCAAAGACATGGTTGACCCTCAAACTGGTGAACTACTGGCGTCAGCCAACGATGAGATCACTTCTGACATGCTTGATGCATTCAGACGGTTTGATATCAATGTCATTGAGACTATTTACGCCAACGATTTGGATCATGGCCCGTTTATCTCAGACACATTGCGTTTTGATGAGACGCGTAGTCCTCTGGAAGCGAAAATCGAAATTTATCGAATGATGCGCCCTGGCGAACCGCCGACGGAAGATGCAGCGGTTAACCTGTTTAACAGCCTGTTTTTTACGCTCGATCGTTACGATCTGTCCAACGTCGGTCGAATGAAGTTCAATCGTCGTTTGGGTCGAGAAGCACTTGATGGCGAGGGCACACTGAGCAAAGACGATATTGTTGCCGTTCTGAGAGAACTCATATCTATTCGTAATGGCAACGGGGTTGTTGACGATATTGATCATCTCGGCAACCGTCGTGTACGTAGCGTCGGAGAAATGGCCGAGAATCAGTTCCGCGTCGGTCTTGTGCGTGTTGAACGGGCGGTTCGTGAGCGTCTGAGCATTGCTGAATCTGAGGGTTTAATGCCGCAACAGTTGATCAATGCTAAACCGGTTGCTGCGGCGATTAAGGAGTTTTTCGGTTCAAGCCAATTGTCACAGTTCATGGATCAGAACAATCCATTATCAGAAGTGACACACAAACGCCGTGTTTCTGCATTAGGGCCTGGCGGTTTGACCCGTGAGCGTGCTGGTTTTGAAGTGCGTGACGTTCACCCAACGCATTACGGTCGTGTGTGCCCAATTGAAACACCTGAAGGTCCAAACATTGGTCTGATTAATTCCTTGGCCTGTTATGCACGCACCAATGAATATGGCTTTATTGAGACGCCATACCGTAAAGTGGTTGATGGTAAAGCAACAGACGAAATTCTGTATCTATCAGCGATTGATGAAGGCGAATATCGTATTGCTCAGGCGACCATCAATCTCGATGATAAGGGTCGGATCATGGACAGCATGGTGCCATGTCGCCACCGAAACGAATTTTCATTGATGCCGTCTGAACAGGTTCAGTTTATGGACGTCTCACCTCGTCAGGTGGTATCTGTCGCTGCTTCATTAATTCCATTCCTGGAACATGACGATGCAAACCGTGCTTTGATGGGGTCGAACATGCAGCGTCAGGCGGTACCGACGTTGCGTGCCGAAAAACCGATTGTCGGGACTGGAATGGAGCGTGTGGTTGCCCAAGATTCAGGCGTCATGGTCACTGCACGTCGAGGCGGTGTGGTGGACTCTGTTGATGCCAGCCGTATCGTTATCCGTGTCAATGATAACGAGACAGAAGGTTCTGAATCCGGTGTTGATATTTATAACCTGATCAAATACGCCCGTTCTAACCAGAGTACAACGATCAACCAGAGCCCAATCGTTAAGCCGGGCGATTTGATTGCAAAAGGCGATGTGTTGGCAGATGGTCCCTCCACCGACAAAGGTGAGCTGGCACTGGGTCAAAACATCCTAGTCGCATTCATGCCGTGGAATGGATATAACTTCGAAGACTCGATTTTGTTATCCGAGCGTGTGGTAGAGGAAGACCGTTTCACCACCATTCATATTCAAGAATTGAACTGTCTGGCGCGTGATACCAAGCTGGGCACCGAAGAAATTACCAGCGATATCCCGAACGTCAGTGAAGGCGCCCTTGCCAAGCTTGATGAGTCAGGCATTGTTTATGTTGGTGCTGAGGTCAAGCCAGGCGATATTCTGGTCGGTAAAGTCACACCAAAAGGTGAAACCCAACTGACCCCAGAAGAAAAACTGCTGAGGGCTATTTTTGGCGAAAAAGCTGCTGATGTGAAAGATTCATCGCTGCGTGTTCCATCGGGAACTTACGGCACTGTTGTGGATGTTCAGGTTTTTACCCGTGAAGGCGTTGAAAAAGATGACCGAACACGGCAGATCGAAAAAGCTGAGCTAGAAAAAGTCTGGGCTGACTTGAAAGATCAAAACCGTATCATGGTGGATGATGTCTTCGCTCGACTAGAACGTGCTTTGACCGGTAAAGCAGTTGAAAAAGCACCGGGTCTTGACAAGGGTGGCAAAATTACAAAAAGCTTCCTCAAAGCTCTGGAGCAAACAAGGTGGTTCGAAATCCGCATGGCGGACGATTCACTAAACGCCTTGCTTGAGCAGGCCTCAAATCAGATCAAGCAATATCGTCAAGACATGGACGAAGCGTTTGAACTAAAGAAAGAAAAACTGACTTCAGGCCATGATTTGGCGCCTGGTGTTCAGCGCATGGTCAAAGTTTTCCTGGCAGTGAAACGTCGTATTCAGCCTGGTGATAAACTGGCCGGCCGTCATGGTAACAAAGGTGTTATTTCCAATATCGTGCCGGTAGAAGATATGCCTTACACCGAAGATGGTCGTCCGGTGGATATCGTCTTAAACCCATTGGGTGTGCCATCGCGGATGAATATCGGCCAGATTCTTGAAGTGCATCTTGGCTGGGCAGCTAAAGGTCTTGGCTTCAAGATCGACGAGATGCTCAAGCAGCAAAGAGAAGTCGCCGAGCTACGCGACTTCCTCGATAAGATCTACAACACCAGCGGCAAAAAAGAACAGCTGGACTCGCTGTCGGATGTCGAAATCCTTGAGCTGGCCGACAACCTGAAACAGGGTGTGCCTATGGCGTCACCTGTATTTGATGGCGCCAAGGAAGAAGAAATCAAAGACATGCTTGAACTAGCTGGCTTGCCAAGAAGCGGACAGGCCCGTTTGATTGATGGTCGAACCGGTGAATTCTTCCACCGGCCTGTGACCATTGGCTACATGCATATCCTGAAACTCAATCACTTGGTTGATGACAAGATGCACGCCCGTTCAACCGGCCCGTACAGCCTGGTTACGCAGCAGCCATTGGGTGGTAAGGCGCAGTTCGGTGGTCAAAGGTTCGGTGAGATGGAGGTGTGGGCGCTACAAGCATACGGTGCAGCCTACACACTTCAGGAAATGTTGACGGTCAAGTCTGATGATGTGAGCGGCAGAACCAAGATCTACAAAAACATCGTGGATGGTGATTATCGTATGGACGCAGGCATGCCAGAGTCCTTCAGAGTATTAACGCGTGAGATTCGCTCACTGGGTATCGATGTCGACCTGGTTGACGAATAGTTTGGCCGGTTTTGACAGCGATAATCAAACATTTGCCGTGTGAGCGGCAGCGGAGAATTAAATATGAAAGATTTGCTTAACTTACTAAAGCAACAGACTCAACCCGAAGAGTTCGACGCAATTCGGATCGCCCTGGCGTCACCCAAAATGGTCCGTTCCTGGTCGTTTGGCGAAGTTAAAAAACCGGAAACCATCAACTACCGTACTTTCAAACCAGAACGTGAAGGTTTGTTTTGCTGCAAAATCTTTGGCCCTGTCAAAGATTATGAGTGCCTGTGTGGCAAGTACAAGCGTCTGAAGCATCGCGGTGTCATCTGTGAGAAATGCGGTGTTGAAGTGACTGTGGCCAAGGTGCGTCGTGAGCGCATGGGGCATATTGAACTGGCAAGTCCGGTGGCCCACATCTGGTTCCTCAAATCACTGCCATCACGAATCTCTCTGTTCCTTGATATGCCCCTGCGTGATATCGAACGCGTGCTGTATTTTGAAGCATTCATCGTGGTTGACCCAGGTATGACACCACTAGAGAAAGGTCAACTGCTGTCTGATGAAATGTATCTTCAAGCAGTCGAAGAATATGGTGATGAATTCGACGCCAGAATGGGTGCTGAGGCTGTCCAGCAGTTGCTGAGATCCATCGATATTGTTAAAGAAATTGACACAATTCGTGATGAAATTAATGGCACCAACTCTGAAACCAAAATCAAGAAGCTGAGCAAGCGTTTGAAGTTGATGGAAGCATTCCTTGAGTCAGGTAACAAACCAGAGTGGATGGTGATGGAAGTACTGCCAGTATTGCCACCTGATTTGCGTCCTTTGGTGCCTCTGGACGGTGGTCGTTTTGCCACATCGGATCTGAACGATCTTTACCGCCGCGTCATCAATCGTAACAACCG
>SKGV01000049.1 GCA_007117275.1 Methylophaga sp. | reverse complement strand
ACGCGCGCGGCGCCAAGGCCTGGAAGCCGGTCAACCGCAATCGCGTCGTCTCGCAGGCCCTCAAAGCCTACGCCCTCATGACCACCTCCGCTTCCGAAGGCGCCGTGCGCGACATCAGCCAACTCTCCTAAAAATTAAAAACGGGGACAGACCCCTTTTTTAAAGGGCCCCTTTTGAAGGGGTCTGACCCCTCAACTGGTCCAAGCGCCGCAGCATGTCCTCAAGGATGCGGCGGTACAAGCCGTCTTTAAGCACCCCATCCTCAACCCCGGCATCGATGCTGGGGTTGTCATTGACTTCAATGACCATGACGCCGCGCGGCTTGCGCCAAGGCCGGGTGAGGTAATGCTCGAGGGCCGTGAAAAAGGCATTTTCCTCATCGGGTGCCAAGTTCGCCAAGCCTAGGGGTTTGATGGCATCAATGCGCCACTGGCCCACCAGCCGAAACTCCACCTTGAACAAGGGCGCACGAAATGCCGAGAACAGCTGCTGACCAATCTCCTGCATCTCCTTGGGCGCACACTGCCCGAAGTACACCATCATCTCCTTGGGCGCACACTGCCCGAAGTACACCATCATCTCAAAAGCCGTGGGCTGCAGCCCCTCGCGTTTGCGGCCCAAAACCCGTGCCACTTTGCGGTCAATATCCTCGGTATCCAAGCTGTAAATCGCCTTGCGCGATAAATCCTGCAAGGTGCGGACCGTAGGAATGACCTTATGTTTGCGGGCCTCCGCCAATAGCGAGCAGTAGTAGCCCTCACTAAGATAGCGATGGCTACGACATAGGTTGATGACCCGCAAACGACTCTCAGCAAAATCGGCGGTGCGCGTGAGATAATCCTCAGCCACGACCACCGGGAAGTCGGGAAAATGCGACTTCCAATCAGCGCGCCGCTCAATCAGCAAGAAATGATCAGACATGATCAGATTTCAAAACTTTGCGGTAACGCCAAGCGTGCATGCCATCCTCGTAATACGTTAAATAGGCCCCAAATTGCCGATACCCCGCCCCCTCAAAAAGCCGCATTGAGTCAGGGTTATCTTGTCGGATCTCCAGTCGCATTTCCACGCTGCCTCGATCAAGCGCTTCGCGCTCTGCCGCTCGGATCAGTGCTTGGCCAATGCCTTTGCCACGAGCTGAGGCGCCGACGGCTATTGAGTATAGCCGCGCGACCTGACTTTTGCGCCGAAAAAGCAGCAGCACATAGGCCAAGATTTCGCCGCCGTCCTCCCATACCCAACAGCAGGCATTTGCTCTATGCGACAAGAGATACCGAAACTACCGCAACGAAAGACGATCGCCGGTAAAGCTCTCACTCTCTAGAGCAAATAGTGCTTCTAAGTCGCATATTTTGGCTAAGCGAACCAATAGTTGCCCCTTAGAAGTAGCGTTCAGTGAATCTACATTGGCCCATCGGAAGCCAGTTGGGGAACTGATAGTAGCGATCTCGCACCCGCTCCAAGATAGTTTCGCGGTAAGCTGGGTAGTCAAAGCCCTTTGCTTCGATCACTTCAAAGACAGCCCCATGGATTTCCACTGGCCTGACAGTCAATGAGGCGAAAAAAGGAAGCAAAGGATCCAATTCGGCTGTTCCTCTGCGCGGCAGAAAAATCATATTTTCTCCATGCATGTCTCGGAAGTCAGTGAGCAGGTCATCCTGCCGACCATAATGAGATCCAGCGCCAAAAACACCGAAATACCGATCACTGTAGTAAGTCATTATGGCCGAACGCGAATAGCTTGATGTGAAAAACCACCAGCTCTCATCGTAGGTTGCGGTCAGCGCGGAAAGTGCATGGGGCTTGAGATGGAAAACCACATCCGCATATCGACGTTGATCTTTAAACAAGTCTATGGGCGTGGCCAACAGCGTAAAAAGCAGCAATACGTGCGCAGCGCCAAAGCAAACCATGTAGAGAGTGCAACGATGCAAGCGTTGCGTGGATAGAAAAAAACTCACAAGCACTAAGCCAGGTATAAATACAGCTAACCAATGCAGGCCGATGCGAGCACTTGGGGATACCACAAAAAATAATGCCAATGGGATAATAGAGGTAGAAATAAACAACCCTAACCGATGCTTACGGACGCCATCTATGATGTTTTTTCTTTGTCGCCACATTGACCACATCAACCACGGTGTAAACAAGTATATTAGAGTTATTAAATAGACGGGGATGTTGAAATAGTCGCCTCGATCTCCGCTGTGCCGATTGACGACATTAAACATGACGTTATACCAGCAGTTCTGGGAGTTCCAGTAAATATTAAGCGCTATAAATGGCAATGTGCCGAGGATGATTACAGGCAATGCCCACCGATTACGTCGTTCGAATAACAACAAATGAGCCGCTAATCCAATACCGATTAGGACAGCGAAATACTTGGATAAAAAAGCCAGCCCAAGAAGAACACCCGACAGCAAAAACCAGCCGGCACGTTGCGTTTGCAGTCCTCGCCAACAGGCAGTAATGGATAATAATCCGAAAAGTATCAGCCCTGAATCGGTGGTCACGAGTATGCCGATGAAATAAAGCGGAAAGCTCAGCAACATCAGACTCAGAAGCCGAGCTTTTGTCTCATCCATGCGACGGTATATTAGATACACCAACAGCGCTGGAGTGCTTGAGGCGACAATACCCAATAAACGAAGCACGGTGGGGTGAGCGCTGAGCAGCTGGGCCAGCGCAAGCCACCAGCCCACCAAGGGTGGATGGTCATAATAGCCATAGTCCGGGAACATTCCCCAAACGACGAAATAAGCTTCATCACCCGTGAGAGGAAGCCACCAAGAGAGAATCAACTTTGATGCCAGGATAACAGCCGTGGCGACGAAAAAATGTCGAGCCAGAAGGGGCGAGTTGGGGCTGGCTGAAGGTATCACGAATCTACCTTAAACTGGTTGAGCCGTGGATCCCACAGGTACCCTGTCTCAACGAATCGAATCAGTGGTATATCACCCTGAGTATCACCATAGGCATAGGTTTTTGTGGGGGTACGACCCTGCTGCCAAGCTTGTGCGCGGCGCAGCTTTTCCTGTCCATAACAATTGGCACCGCTGAGTTTACCGGTTAAAGCACCTGCCTCGTCCGTCTCCAATTTCGAGCAGATCAGTTGATCAAAGCCTTGCGCTTGCGACCAAGGCTCGAGGTAAAGGTCCACTGATGCGCTAATTAATACGCACACATGCCCTTGTTGCTGATGCCATTTGAGCCGTTCCATGCCTTGGGGTCTGAGTAAACTCGGGAGAATCTCGCGCGCAAATCCTTCCCCCAGTTCCCGCAGGCTTTTTTCTTCCAGCCCGGCGAGGAACTCATTAATCACGGCTTCTTTGACCACGTCGTTACGAACCATGCGCATGAAGTATCCCAAAAGACTGGGACTAACGCGGGTTAGCTTGGCGTAATAGCGGCCCGTTCCTGCCACAAACCGCAGAAAGGGCATGAGCGTATCGCCGATGGTGAGGGTGCCATCAAAATCAAAATATGCCACCGGGTCAGAATTTGAGGGATGCATCATTTACAAGGATAAGCGTTTAAAAAGCCGTTCGGGGATATGTCGAATGATGAGCATAATGCCCCACCAAAAGCCCGGCAAATAAACCTCATCCTTGCCCTTTTGCATGGCTAGTACGATACCTTTAGCAATGACCTCAGGCTTGGCCCATAAAGGCCCCGACTTTTCGAAACCATCGGTCATGGGGGTATCCACAAATCCTGGCTTGATGGTTACCACGGATATTTTCGAGCGGCTGAGTCGATTACGAAGCCCCTGCATAAATAGGCTGACCATGCCCTTGGCAGCTCCGTAAACATAATTGCTTTGTCGACCACGATCACCCGCCACCGAGCTGATCACCGCCAGAACGCCGCCTTGTTGCCGAGCTTCAAACTGATTCGCCAACAAAGTAAGCAGGCTGATCACGCTCAGCGCATTGATTTGGATCTCTTTCAGAGCTTGCTCTGCCTCTTTCTCACAGGCTTTCTGATCAGGCAGGGTGCCGTGTGCAATCAATACTGCGTCCAGATTGCCCAATGCTGTTTGCGCCGCCTCAATCAGCGATTCATGGCGATCCATCTCATTAAGGTCGGCTGCTTGCCCATCAATGCTTTGCCCAGAACCAGCACGCACTTTGAGGTCATCCATCATCAGCTGCAGCTTCTCTGGGTTTCGACCAACGCAATAAACATGCGCGCCCTGAGCAACCAGAAGCCGCGCAGTTTGCTCGGCGATTGCTGAAGTAGCCCCCAAAATCAAAACTCGGTTCAGTGTATTCATAAAGAAACTCTTTGCCAAAAATGTGAGGAGAAGGCGGGGTCAATAAAGGGGGTAAAAGCTTCCCAATCCGAGAAACTGGCTCGAAACATCGCTGCGGGCATTCGCGCATCCTTAGCCGGATACAAAGCCCCGCCCGCATCTAAGACAATGGCATCCAGATCGGCCAGCAAGTCCAGAGTCGCTTGCCCTTTATTGGGAAAATCCAGTGCCAGCGTAGTGCCAGGGCGGGGAAATGAAAGCAGGCCCAGCGAGGGCTTCTCACCAAAGGTCTTTAGTACTGCCAGAAACGAGCCTTGTTTGCGCTTAGCAATGGTGGAAAGAAGCTCACTGGTGGCCGCCTGAGCATTATGTGGTGGGATCACGCATTGATACTGATAAAAACCCTTCTTCCCGTAGATACGGTTCCACTGACCAATCGCATCCAACGGATAAAAATAAGGTGCGTGGTGCACAAGCTTGCCGCTCGGGCATACTTTTTGTTTGTAATAGAGTTGGTTAAATGCTTTAAGGCTGAGGGAGTTGACCAAAGATAACGGAGGATCAAAGGGCATCTCCCAATTTCTGGAGCGGTAGCGGGGCAGATCGGACTGGGGCCCTGCATGACGCCCAGCCAGATAAATGCCGCGCCCTTGTGCTTGGCCTTTAGCCAGGCAATCAATCCAAGCAACGGTGTAGGGCCAGTCTGACTCCAAAGAAGCGTTCATCGCCCAGAATGCCTCTAAATCATCAAAGCGATGCGAGGCGACCCACATCCAAGGATTCTCAATAGAAATGAGCTGCAATTCGACCCAGCGAATCAGGCCTGTTAAACCCAGCCCGCCGATTGTGGCAGCAAACCAAGGCTCTTGATCATCCGGGCGGCATACCCTATGTGAGCCATCACTTCGGCAAAGTTCGAATGCCCGAACGTGGTGACCAAAGCTACCTAGAGCGTGGTGGTTTTTGCCGTGCACATCATTAGCCAAGCAACCTCCCACCGTCGCAAAGCGGGTGCCTGGGGTCACCGGTAAAAACCACCCCTTAGGAACGATAAACTCCAACAGCTGCGCCAAGGTAATACCGGCATCACAGCGAATAATCCCTTGATAACCATCAAACTCAATCAGGCGATTCATATCGCGGGTCAAAAGCAGGCTGCCCTCTTTTGTTAAACCCACATCACTATAACTGCGGCCATTGCCATATACCGTCAGGGGTCTGGGGAGTTCCTCGGGTATAGGGTCTAGGCGATGCATCAGATGGTATGCCGCTTTGGGCGTTACATCCGGAATTCGATTCCATGAGCAGGGCTTACTCATGCAGATTCCTCAGCCTTGATTGGCATCTCACCGCGCCGACTTTTGAGTAGCGCCACCAAGCCGATAGCGACCGCAAACCATAGCGTTGCCAACCGAATGAACACGGTGGCCGCAATCGCCACAGGCAGGCTCATGCCCGATAAGACCAGCAAGGAAATCATCACGGCTTCAGCGCTACCCAAGCCTCCGGGCAGAAAGCTTATAGCCCCCGCCAGCATTGACAAGGCATAGATAAAAACCGCAAAACTCAAGCTGATATCGGCGCCAAGCCAGCCCAGCACCCAATAAAAAGCCAAAGCCTCAGCACCCCAAGCGATAACGCTGAGCACTGTTGCTAAGGCCAAGAGACCCGGCGTGTGACAGCGACGCGCCTGCAGTAACATATCAAAGCTGTGGCTCACCAATCCCATGAGGCGCCCGCCGTAGCGCTGACTCCGAGTGTGGAGGCGCATTAAAATCACCTTACTCGACAAGATGAGTAACAAAACAACAATCCCCAGAATTCCGATCAATACCACGCCTTGCGCTTGTGGATATTGAGACAGCCCGACCAAAGTGAGTAGTACTATGGCGATCAAATCGGAAAGGCGCTCGCTAACAAACGCTGCAAAGCTAGCGGGAAATGGCACGCCTCGTTGCTTGAGTAGCACGCCTCGAAACATCTCGCCGGCTTTTCCGGGCGTTGTGGTCAGAGCAAAACCACTGAGATAAATGCGCAGACTGGGCAGTAGACTGACCCTATGGCCCAGTTGAATGAGATAGCGCTGCCAGCGGTAAAAGCGCAGCCCGTAGTTCACCAGAGACATACTCAATGCCAGAAGAGTCCCCAAAATGCCGATTTGCGCAAAGGCAATCACTACGTCCTGCCACCCGCCCCAAAGGGAAAAACCCAGATACCCGGCGGTTGCAAGAACAATAGAGATGATTAATGCACGAAATGACCAACCATTAAGAGGCGCTACTTGGCCTTGGCCACTCATAAAAGCACCCAGAGAGTGACACCCAGCCAGAGAACAACCGTAATCAGCAGATGCCGGTCTTGCATGAGATCACGCGCCGTGTCATTTCCTCGGCCTTGACCATGCAGCAGGTAGAGATAGCGAAAAATCCCATAGATCACAAAGGGAAGCGTATAAATCAGATGCTCACTGCCATGCAGCGCGATGGTTTGTGGCGAGACGGTATATAAGCCATAGGCCAAGATGGTGCAGGCCGCCGTTACCGCAATAAACTGCTCCAATACGCGCGGGCTGTAATCATCTAACACCCGACGCGTCATTCCTTGTTGGCTTACATCTTGATCCGCAAGTAAGAGGAGTTCGGCGCGGCGCTTGGCAAACCCCAAAAACAGCGTCAACATCAAACCGCAAAGCAGCAGCCAGGCCGACGGTTCAATTCCCAATCCCAAAGTGCCGGCCAAGATTCGCAGCATGAATCCTGAAGAGATGAGGAATACATCCAGAATCACCACATGCTTCAAGCGCCAAGAATAAAGAATATTGATCGCAAAATAGACAGCTACACAACCCAAAACCCAGAAACTAACGGTTAGTGAGATGGCGACAGAGGCAATGAATAATCCAGCCAAAAGACCGTAAGCGAGGGGCATTGATATAGCCCCGCTGGGCAGAGGGCGCGAACGTTTTACGGGATGAGCGTGATCAGCCTCAATATCCATGATGTCGTTAAGAACATAAACCGCACTGGCCATCAAACAGAATGCAACAAACGCCAGCAGAGCCTGCCCAAGCGTTAACAGGTCCCACTGTTCAGCAAACAGCGGCCCCACCAGTACAAATCCATTCTTAATGTACTGGTGTGGTCGAATTAGTTTGATGATGGGTTGCATTAGTAACTGAAATCTGTTTCCAAAGGTTGAAACGAGGATATTCACTGATTAGTCGAAAATGTGATTCAAACCCCTCGGGTATGGGCTGTGACTTCGGGTAGGCAATCCATATGGGTCTAGCATCCTCGACCTCTGGGAAAATGTCCGGGTCCTCAATGCGTTGTGCCTGACCTTGACTGTAAAAACGCGCGGAAAATGGGATATTTCCGAAGTAGAAAATGGGATCGCCGTTGCTGAGGGCTGCATGATCTGCATGCAAAGCTTTGGTGCTGCGGCGGTCGAAGTCGCCGGATGATGCATTAACATAGAAAAGGATTGCAAACACGAGAACGGTTGAGAGGACGCCGGCTGAGACCAGTAAATTGTTTTGTTGGTCGCGTTGGCGCGCACCCAACCAAATGGCCATAAGCATGGCGGCTGCTGGAAGTCCTGGCAGTACATAGGCTGGCAGAATACTTCCCGAAAAAGTAAACAAGAGGCCCGGGGTTAATGCAAATAGCAGCAGATAGCTAGCCCAGCCCTCGTTTTCAATGGGTTTGGCAGGCTGCCGTTTCATCTTATCGGTAAGCCACAGCATCGGGAAGATGATGAGCCACGGCAGGACGGCAGCGGCATAAAAAGCCCATATCTTACCTTTCGGTTCTAGGTGAGGAGAGCCGAAACGTGCATCTTGGATATCAGGAAAGAAAAACCGATTGATATGTTCTTCAAATACGAAATAATGAAGGAAGCCAGGGGTTCTTAATTCGGCCCAAATAAACCAAGGTAAGGTCAGTGCAGTGACCAGTAAACCACCAAAGAACCAAGGGAATTTGCTGATGACCTCAACGAGGCGTCTTTGCCATAAACACCATAAAAAGATTGGTGTGATGGCCAAAGCTAGGCTGACTGGTCCTTTTGCAAGAATGGCAATAGCCAAGCCGGAAAACAGCAGAAGTTGGTCAAAATTTGTGATCGCAAATTTTTCCGATTGCAGCGATCTCCAGAAACCTACCATAGCCATGGTGATACCGAGCGTCAGGCCCATATCCGTCATAATCAGTGCGGATGTAGCAAAGAACATCCAGCCACCGGCAAGAATCGCAACAGCCCAAAGAGCCTCGCGATGGGATCGCTGGGAGGCTAGGTACCACAAATTGATCATCACTAGGCAGGACAAGATCCACTGAGGAAGCCGCAGCGCAAATTCGCTAAGGCCTAGTAGTTTGCCGCCTATTGCACTAGCCCAAAAAGCTAGCGGGGGTTTTCCCCAGAAGGGATCGTCGTAGTCGAACCAAGGGGTAACCCAGTCATTTAACTCAAGCATGATGCGCACCACTTCGCCATATCTGGCTTCAGTGGTATCCATGAGGGGGTATAAACCTGTAACCAGTAGGCGGAGACCCAACGCTGT